>CAXNKH010000095.1:0-6474 GCA_964202765.1 Burkholderiales bacterium
TGGGTCAAGGTGACTCCGTATTGCGCAACGTGGTGTCGGCCAGCCCATTGGGAGACACCACAACAGGTGCTATCCGTGTAGCAACCGCGATGGGTCAGGGCGAATCTGCTTATCTATCAAAACTCGCTCGGGTGTATGCGGACGTACCTGGCCGCGAGGGCCGCCGGGGCCTCCAGCGCTTCGCGACACGCATGCAATATGTTGTTCAGCTTTTGGAAGCACAAGAAAAACCAGATGTAGTGCTGATCGATAGTCGGGCAGGTTTGCACGACGTCGCAGCCATTTCGATTACCAGTTTGGCGGACACGGCCCTTCTATTTGCCACTGACAGTGCGCAGACTTGGCTTGGGTATGAGCAGTTGTTCGCTCATTGGCAGCACCGACCTGAGATTTGCGCACAAGTGCGCGACCGACTGGCCATCGTGCAAGGACTTGCCCCTAAGAATGATCGCGAGGGCCGCTCGAAAGCCTTCCTGAATCACGCTTATGAATTGTTCTCCAGCACGCTATATGACGAGATCGCACCGCCCTTATCTGCC
The DNA here is from genome assembly GCA_964202765.1 of Burkholderiales bacterium. Classification (GTDB taxonomy): domain Bacteria; phylum Pseudomonadota; class Gammaproteobacteria; order Burkholderiales; family Burkholderiaceae_C; genus CAXNKH01. The sequence goes on from CAXNKH010000095.1 coordinate 540, forward strand.
ACCGAGCAGTCGTCCGCGCACTCGATCACTCTTTACAACCCCGCAATGGAAGACGAAGCCGCTCCACACTTCCCCATACGCGTAGATTGGGACGAAGTGTTTCAGGAGTTTGACCCCAAGGTACGACCCGAACAAGGTGGTGTGAGCGAAGCCGAAATCGATGCGAAATTCGGGGCGTTGATTTCATGGGTGAAGTCGAGAATTTCTGGAGTTGGGAATGAGTAACGTCCAAAAACTCAGAGCCGGGGTGCGTCAAGCTGCAGATTCGCTTGATCAAGCGGAGGAGCGGCCTGACCGCGCTCCGGCATTTACCTACGTGCCACCAAGTCACGCGCGAGCGCTGGATCCTGAGGCCACGCTGGTTGAAGGAATTCGGGGCGCCGGAAAGAGTTTTTGGTGGGCTCAACTTGCTTCGGCCACACACAGAGAATTCATACAGGCAGCATTTCCGGAGGTTCGTTTCGATTCCAAACTGAAGGTAGCGAGAGGCTTTGGAACGGGGCTGAAAACCACTGAGGCACCAAGCGCAGAGGTACTGGTCCAGCTTGTAGAAAGTTTTCGACCCCGATCAATCTGGCGTGCTGTCCTTGCTTTTCACGCGGGCTTTGGAGGTGAATTCGGCTGATTGAGTCGTTGGTCTGAACGGGTCCAATGGATTCAATCCCACCCGGAAGAATTTGATCAATTGTTAGACCGAGCAGATCAAGACCTGGACGCAAGCGGAGAAACCCTGCTCGTATTGTTCGACGCGCTGGATCGACTTGCTGAAGATTGGAAGCAAATCAATCCACTCGCGAAAGCACTTTTGCAAGTGGCTCTGGACGCGCGCTCTACACGGCGGATTCGGTTCAAAGTTTTTCTTCGACCAGATATCCTCCAAGACCAAGCGATCACCGGATTTCCTGATTTTTCCAAACTGTTGGCGCATAAGGCTTCACTTGATTGGCGCAGGGCAGATTTGTACGCGTTGTTCTTCCAGTGCCTGGCCAACACCGAAATAGGCGGATCAACTTTTCGTAACCTGGTTAAAGAAATATCCGGTGTAACGCTGGGCAAGAAAGGCACGGGCTGGGTACTGCCGCCTTCTCTGCGTTCCGATGAATCCCTCCAAGAGCAGACATTTATTGCACTGGCCGGCACTGCAATGGGCAGCAGTACGAAACGTGGCAAACCCTATACCTGGCTGGTAAACCACCTGCAGGATGGTTTGAGCCAAGTCAGTCCGCGCAGTTTCTTTGCTTCGCTGAGTACGGCTGCCGACGAAACATCAGACGATTTTCGTTTGGCGATTGATTATCGAGCCATTCAAACAGGCGTGCAAAAAGCCTCCCAGATTCGTGTGCAGGAGATCACCGGTGAGGACTATCCATGGGTTCAACTGGTCATGGCGCCGCTCTACGGAAATTTGACGGTACCTTGCGAAACCAAGGAGTTCGAGAAAATATGGAAACTGCAAAACACGTTGCCAGGCCTGGAAGACAAGCTGAAGGCCGGTAAAGCCGCAGTCAAACTTCCCCCGCAAAATCTGGACCTTGGAGCTACCGGTATCTTGCGTGATCTGGAGCTTCTGGGGATCGTTCAGCGCTTGATTGACCAGCGCATACAAATGCCGGACGTATATCGGATTGCTTTTGGTCTCGGCCGTCGAGGCGGTGTCAAGCCCTTGAAGTGAGCTAGGGCTGACGACCTACGACATGTTAAATATTCTGCGTTTTTTTAACACGTCACGCGGTCGTGTACAAGCAACCAACATGTCGCGCCACATGCACCGGCCAACAGGGGAATAACCCATCATGACCTTGCTGAAAGACCTGATTGCCATTCCCGAGCGGGTGCACCAGGGCGACTTTGTGCTCAAGTTGTCAGAGGGGGTGACCAACGCCGAAGCCACCCTGCGCGATTACGTGGTGACGCCGCAGCTCGTGGACTGCTTTGACAACGCCTTGGGCTTCATCAAGCAATCGATTGAGTCGGGCGGAAGCAAGGCTGCCTACCTGCACGGGAGTTTCGGCTCGGGCAAGTCGCACTTCATGGCCGTTCTGAACCTCTTGCTGGCTGGCAACACGCAGGCGCGGTCCACGCCAGAGCTGGCCGACGTAGTGGCCCGGCATGGTTGGACGCATGGGAAGAAATTTTTGCTTGTGCCCTACCACATGATCGGCGCGCGCGACATGGAGAGCGCCATCCTGGGGCAGTACGCTGAGTTCGTGCGGCGGCTGCATCCGGACGCATCGGTGCCAGGTTTCTATCTGGCCGAGGGCCTCTTTGTTGATGCCAAGCGCATGCGCGAGCAGATGGGGGATGGGCCCTTTTTTGCGAAACTCAATGAACGCACGAGCGGCGCTCGTGGTAATGGCGGTGGTGGCTGGGGGAATCTGGATTCGGGCTGGGATGCGGCCAGCTTTGACGCGGCGATGCTGGAGGCACCCAACGGGGAAGAACGATCGCGCCTGGTGGGCGATCTGATCAGTCAGTTCTTTTCGGCGTACCGGACACTGGCAGGTAGCGGCGAATCTTTTGTTTCGCTTGATGATGGCCTCAGCATCATGACCCGCCACGCACAAGCCTTGGGTTACGACGCAGTCATCTTGTTTTTGGACGAACTGGTTTTGTGGCTCGCGAGCCACGCAGCCGACGTAGGTTTTGTGAGCCGCGAGGGCACCAAGCTTGTGAAGTTGGTGGAGGCAACCAATGCCGACCGGCCGATTCCTCTTGTCAGCTTTGTTGCCCGGCAGCGCGACTTGCGCGACTTGGTGGGCGAAAACCTGGTTGGATCGGTGGGGGCGCAATTCAGCGACGTATTGCGCCATTGGGAAGCGCGCTTTCATCGAATCACGCTTGAAGACCGGAACCTGCCAGCCATTGCGGAAAAGCGCGTTTTGCGCCCCATAAGCGAGGCTGCGCGGCAAACTTTGCACACCGCGTTTGAGGAGATTTTGAGGGTCCGCAAGGACGTACTGGACACCCTGCTGACAACGTCTGCAGACAGGGACATGTTCCAAAAGGTATATCCCTTTTCACCCGCATTGGTGCAAACGCTCATCGCCGTGTCTGCCGCGCTCCAGCGCGAACGCACCGCCCTGAAGTTGATGATGCAGCTGCTGGTGGACCGGCGAGCCGACCTGGAGCTGGGCCAGTTGATTCCCGTTGGGGATTTGTACGATGCCATCAGCGAAGGCGATGAGCCGTTTTCCGAAGGCATGCGTCTGCATTTTGACAACGCCAAGCGCCTGTACTCGCAACGTCTGCTGCCGATGCTCGAGCGGCATCACCATGTGACGTTGGAGGCAATCAAGCTCGGGCAGGCGGACGCTACCGCGGCCAAGAACCTGCGTAACGATGCACGTCTACTTAAAACGCTGTTGCTGGGTGCGTTGGTGCCAGAAGTGGAGTCCCTCAAGGGATTGACTGCGCAACGGCTGGCGGCGCTGAATCACGGCACATTCAAGTCTCCGATCGCGGGGCGAGAAGCGCAGGACGTGCTGCGGAAATGCCGCGATTGGGCTTCTGAAATCGGTGAGATAAAAATCACCGAAGATCAGAACCCAGTGGTGTCTATCCAGGTGACCGGGGTGGACATCGAACCCATCCTGAAAGCTGCCGGGGCCAATGACAATCACGGCAACCGGCGCAAGAAAATTCGGGAATCGCTGTTTGCCGAGTTGAGCATCCCTGACGAAGGCTCCTTGTTCACCACGTATGAGTTCACCTGGCGCGGTACCCGCCGCGAGGTGGAACTGCTGTACGAGAACGTTCGCGAAATGACCGATGAACGATTGCGCGGCCGGTCAGGTGCGTGGACGGTGGTGCTGGACTTTCCCTTTGACGAGCCCAACCGGAGCACAACCGACGACGTCGCTCGCCTGGCGCAATACCGGGGTGGAGACACTAAGACTTTGGTGTGGCTGCCTTCTTTTTTCAGCAACAAGGCCCTCGCCGACTTGGGACGTCTCGTGGTGTTGGACCACATTCTTTCCGGGGATCGGTTCGAAAGCTACGCCGCCCATCTGAGCTTTGTGGATCGAGTCCAGGCCAAAGCCCTGGCTCAAAATCAATTGGATCAATTGAGGATCAAGCTGCGCAGCCAGCTGGAGGTGGCGTTTGGCATCAGCACGGAACCACGCGATGCAGTCACCAACGCGCTCACCTCTGACGAACAGTTTCATTCCCTGGACCCTACTCTGTCACCGCGCCCTCCTGTCGGGGCAACCTTCAGGGAAGCCTTTGAGGCCCTTCTGGGGCAGCTTTTTGCGCACCAGTACCCCGCCCATCCGGAATTCGACACCGACATCAAACCTGCCGTCATTCGAAAGATCTGGCCAGAGGTTCAGCGTGCCATAGAAGCCACGGACCATCGCGGATTGGTACAGGATTCCGCTACGCGCCGGTTGGTTCGCTCAATCGTAAACCCCTGTCAATTGGGGCAAATGGGCGAAACGCACCTCCTGGTTGAGGACCATTGGCGTTCCCGCTTTGCCCAAAGCCATGCGCGCGATGGCGGTGGCACGATGACTGTGGCGCAATTGCGTCGCTGGATCGACACACCAAACCCGATGGGGCTCCCGCTGGAGTTGCAAAACCTCATCATCATGAGTTTTGCGGCCCTTACAAACCGCCGCTTCATTTTGCGTGGTGGCCCGATTGAACCCAGCATCGACAGCTTGGCCGACGAGCTTGAATTGCGTGAACAAGCCCTGCCAGATGCTGCCCACTGGGCAACGGCGGTGAACCGCGCGGCCAGCTTGTTTGGCCTGACCGTTCCGCAAACGCTCAATGCTGGCAATGTTGGCCGCCTGGTGGACGATGTTCGCCGCGAGGTCACGGCCAAACGCGAAGCGGTGGGCAAATTGGTTGTCGTGGCGAGAGACCGTGCCACACGCTACGGCGCGTCAGTGGACGGACGCGTACGAACCAGTGAATCGGCCCAGTCGCTGCTGGCTGCGCTGCAGTCAGCGACCGACGCAGAACTGGTACAAACGCTGGCCAATGCATCGATTGAGACTTCTGAAGCAGCCGTGAGCCGCAGCATGGGGCAAGCCCAAAACGTCGCCGATGCGTTGAACAACGCAAGGTGGAACATTTTTGATGCCATGCGGGACCTGCAAGACCATCGTCAGGCGGCGGCGGTTTCGATCCTGAGGCGCTTGACCGAAACGCTGAGCAGCGAAGAACACGTCATTCCGCTGAAGTCCAAACTTGAGGAGCTTGACCGGGACGCAGTTCGATTGCTGACTGTCGCAGCCCCTGCGACCGCGTCTACGGGCGCATCGCCGGTGCCCATGCCTGCGGCACCAGCCCCTGCGCCTTTCACTGGCTCCGGAGCCCCGCCCGCGGCGCCCGTGCTGGTGGAGGAGGCTCAAAAGCTTGATCTCGACGCCGAAGCAGCAGTCTCGGTGCTGAAGACCTTGCAAGAACGACTTGAAAGCGACCATGAGCTGGAACTGAGCCTGAGCTGGCGGATTCAACGCCGGAATCCCAAGCCATGACCATTTCGATGCCCCAAATTGCCGCGCAACTGGACGCGGTTTTGGCGCGCGAGCCGACTGCATTGGCCGTCGCGATTCGTTCGGCCACCAAACAGGATTGGCCTGACACAATGACGCAGCGTGGGCGCCAATTTGCCTTGCGTTGGTGCGACTCCATGCTGGCGATGCGCGAAGCCCTGTGCGATGTCGAAGAAGTCGATGCGGCCAATACTGGTCTGGTGTTGCTGACGCCATTGGGTACAAACGAGATTGCCGAAGACATCGCTGCCCGCCTGGCACGAGGACGTGTCTTTCAGCCAGAGGGCTGGGTGATTGTCCGACAGCTTTTTGGCGCAAAAGAAGTGGACGCCCGCTTGGGACGTTACTCATGGATGCCCCAGCTGCTGGTGGACGGTACCGCCCAAGGTGCGTACACCCCTGTTGCGAATGGTTTTCTCGATCTGGAGACA
>CAXNKH010000096.1:0-6433 GCA_964202765.1 Burkholderiales bacterium
GGCTCGACGTGCCCGCCCAGCAACAGCTTGCCGATGCGCGGGTCGGCCAGCACCTCGGTTGCCTTGACTGAGTCCGTCTCATGCAGCGCAAGTCCACCTGATTGATGTGACTCTCCGAATCTTGGCGCTATGACAGTGGGAATGCATAAGCGAACCTGGCCTTGTTTGGTATTCCCCCAATTCAGTAGACAAAAAATAAATCGTGCTTGCTTAAAAAGTGCTGATCTTCGGTAAAATTGGCCAGTTGCCCCTTTAGCTCATCTGGTAGAGCAACTGATTTGTAATCAGTAGGTGGTCTGTTCGAGTCGGACAAGGGGCACCATTTGCAGTTGAATCAGTCCCGCAGCACAAGACAACCCAATTTTTGAGTGGTTGGGGAAACGGGCTCTGCTGGAGAGAACGGCATCTGCCGATAGATGCAGAACAGCAGTTCCGCAGCCCGATCTTTTTTCGGGCCAGCCTGCGTGAATGAGATAATTACGCGGCAAATTTATTCCCCTCACCAAGGCACTCATGACTCAATCCCTCGACTTACTGAAAATTGCCCAAGAAGAGCAAAACGGCGACCTGTTCAAGCTGCTGGATGGCATCTATCCCCGCTCTAAGGTTCAGCCACGTGGCATTTCTGACGCGATCATCTGGGAAGGCGGCAATGCTGCTGGTAATGTGCGTCCGGTGGCCCATGCCTTCACCGACATGTTTGCACTCAACGGCACGCTGATGGCGTTGGACGTTCTGGGCCTGCCTTTCTTGGGCGTACCGATGATGGCCCAGTTCCGCCATGACACCAAGCTGGTGTCGCTGGACTGGTTCGGCAAGCTCGACTACACCTCGCTCAAGTGGTCAACTGCGGGTGACTTCATGGTCAACGAAGGCGGCAAAAAAGTCGTCGTCAACGGCAAGTCGGCCAACGCGCCGTTGCGCACCGCTGCCGGCGTGTATTGCAATGTCCGCCCCTACGGAACCATCACGAGCATCCGCTTCATGCCGGGTCTGCCTTATTCGCAGGACAAGAAAAAATTCAACGTCGACCCCGCTACCGGTGTCATCCACTCGCAAATGAACACGCCCGGCATCCGCATGTGTTACGCCGTGCGCTTGTTCCTGAAAATGATCCACGAGACAGGCCAGATCGGTCGCGTTGCGACCAAGCCGACCCAGGCCCAGGAAGACGCGATCAACGCCGGCATCGTGCGCTGGATGCTCAAGGGCACCAAATTCAAACTAACTCGCCAGTATTCGGTCGACGCCTACGAAGAGCACAAGGAAAAGATCGACTCTATCGTTGCGCTGTTGCCAGCCGATTTCAAGGCCGGCATGGAAAACTGGGGTGGCGAGTTGTCCGAGCACATTGCCGATACCAACTTCGGCCTGTTGCTGCATGACATGATTCAGCAAAAAAATGTGATTGTTTACGCCACTGACCTCGACGGCGACCGCCTGACCGACCTGATGGCCGATGCGCCCGATTTCCTGCGGGCCTGGGGCCAGATGGTGATTGACAAGGTCAAGCCTGGCACCGACATGACCCAGGTGTGGTCTGACATGGGGTTCACCATGAAAAACGGCAAGGACATGACCAGCGTGATGTACCGCATGGTTGGCGAGCCGATTTATGAACAGACTCTGGGTTCGGCTGACGCCATGCTGATGCGTCTGCTCGATGGCGACGAAACCGTTGGCGGCAGCAAGGCGCCCTACGATCCGCGCATTCATTTCGTGCTGATCAACGAAGCCTACAAAGCAGCCAACCCAGATAACACGGAGTTGGCCAGCTGGCTGGACGCCCAACTGGCGACCTTTGACAGCATTTACGACGGCAAACGCCCAGGTTATCTGGAAGGTTATCGCCAACTCAAGGCCGCTATCCGGCCCTGGGGTGCCTAAGACGCTAAATTAAAAACCTTGTGGGACAGTCCGCAGCTTTGCGGAATCAGCTCAGCGCTAATTTCGGGCGAAGCGCGCCAGCTCTGTCCCGGACTGATGAGCGTATCGGTTTCGGCCCCTAGTCTGGAGACGCCGAACTGGCCAGTATTTTTTGGGCAAACTCGGCGCGCAAGGCCTTGAGTTTTGCGCGCGGGTCTTCTTTCACCGTGGCTTGGTCCAGCGCCATCTCGGCAATGAATCGACTCGGCTGGGCCGACACCATGTCACGGCCTTTTTTGCGCTTGCGCGTCCAGCTCACCGCTAGGCTGCGCTGGGCCCGGGTGATACCCACGTACATCAGGCGCCGCTCTTCCTGCAGACGCTGAACCAGTTCTTCGCTCATCGGGTCGTCGGCGCGACCGCTGGCATCGTCACTCAGCTTGAAGGGCAGCAGGCCTTCGTTCACGCCCACCAGCATCACATGCGGCCACTCCAGGCCTTTGGCGGCGTGCAGGGTGGACAGAGTCACCACGTTCTGATCGGTTTCGCGCTCTGAAATCGTGGACAGCAAGGACACGGTTTGCGCCACTTCCAACAGTGACTTAATTTCGCTGCCGCTACTCACACCGGCTGCATCTTCGATTTGGCCACCGCATCGTTGGGACACCCAGTCACAAAAATCCAGCACATGGGTCCAGCGCGCAGCGGCCAGCTTCTCGCTGTCTTCGCCGTCGTACAGGTGTTTTTCGTAGTCAATGTCTTTCAGCCAGTCCAGCAAAAATGTGCTGGCGACCTCGGCGCCCTGGGTATGGCGAGCCCTGTACTCAAGATCGCTCACCTGGCGGCCAAATTCATGCAGGCTGCCAACGGCTCGGGCGCTTAAGGCTGAGCCCAGCGACGGTGAGAACAGGGCCTCGAACAGGCTTATCTTGTACTGCGAGGCGAAAACCCCGAGCTGTTGCAGGGTCTGGTGGCCGATCCCGCGCTTGGGCGTGGTAATCGCGCGCAGAAAAGCCGGGTCATCGTCGTTGTTGACCCAGAGCCGGAACCAGGCACACAAGTCCTTGATCTCGGCGCGGTCAAAAAAGCTCTGGCCGCCCGATACTTTGTAGGGGATTTGCGCCTTGCGCAGCGCTTTCTCCAATACCCGGGCCTGGTGATTGGCGCGGTAGAGCAGGGCAAAGTCGCGAAACTCTTTGTGTTGCGAGTTGGAGCGCAGGCTAAGAATGCGGGCCACGCTGCGTTCGGCTTCGTGTTCCTCATTGTCGGCATCGACTACCCGCACCGGTTCGCCCTCGCCCAGGTCACTCCACAGATTCTTAGAAAACAGCTTGGGGTTGAGGCCAATCACGTTGTTAGCCGCTCGCAGAATCGCTGAGGTGGAACGGTAGTTCTGCTCGAGCTTGATGACCTTGAGGTCGGGGAAGTCGACGGGAAGTCTTTTGAGGTTGTCCAGCGTGGCACCGCGCCAGCCGTAAATCGACTGGTCATCGTCACCTACCGCCGTAAATCTGGCGTTCTGGGGAGAGTGACTTCCCACCAATAATTTCAACACTTCGTATTGGGTGGTGTTGGTGTCCTGGTATTCATCAACCAGCACATAGCCCATCAGAGCCTGCCATTTGCTGCGTACCTCTTCATGCGCTTGCAGCAACTTGAGCGGCAGGCCGATCAAATCGTCAAAGTCCACACTCTGGTAAGCGCTCTGGCGTTCTTCATAGCGCGCCATGATGCGGGCCGTGACGCTCTCGTTGTCGTTGCGTGCTTGGGCCAGCGCCTGCTCGGCGTTGAGGCCCTGGTTTTTCCAGGCGCTGATGGCCCACTGCCACTGCCGGGCCGTGGCGGCGTCGGTTGAGCCGCCACAGTCTTTCAGAATGCTGGTGACATCGTCACTGTCGAGAATGCTGAACTGAGATTTGAGGCCTAAGGCTTCGCCATCGGCTCTGAGCATATGTACGCCCAGCGCGTGGAAAGTGCAAATCCGGACCTCTTTGGCAAGCTTGCCGATCAAGCCCTTGGCACGTTCCCGCATCTCGGCTGCGGCTTTGTTGGTGAAGGTGATGGCGGCAATGCGCCGGGGCTCCATCCCAGACTGGATCAATCGAGCAATTTTGTGGGTGATGACCCGTGTTTTTCCTGATCCAGCGCCGGCCAGTACCAGGCAGGGTCCGTGCATGAAATTGACAGCGTCTTGTTGGGCGAGGTTCAGACCGGGGGCAGCAGACATTCAGAATTTCAATGCAGACAAGGATCAAATACGGGGGCGGTCAATGATAGCTGCGGAGGGTCTGGGACAATACGGCCATGTTGCAAATTTTGTTGATCACTTTTCCTTTTTTCGCCCTGGTTTTGGGTGGATATATTGCCGCCCGTCGCTCCCTGATGCCCTTGAGCGCGATTCCCGGCTTGAACAGCTTTGTCCTGTTTTTTGCCCTGCCCTGCATGTTGTACCGTTTCGGTGCCAGCACGCCGATTGCCGAGCTGCTCGATGCCAGCGTGTTTTTGATTTATTTGCTGTGCGCCCTGATCATGGTCGGCTTTGTGGTGGCCATCAGCATGAACCAGCGCGTGGGCTGGAACGATGCCTCTTTTGGGGCCCTGGTTGCGGCTTTTCCGAACACTGGGTTCATGGGGGTCCCGTTGCTGGTCGCCTTGCTGGGCGCGCGGGCTGCCGGCCCGGCGATTGTCTCGATCGTGGTCGATCTGGTGATCACCACCTCGCTGTGCATTGCGCTGTCGCGGCTTGACGGGGCCGAGCAGCATGGGGCCCGCAAAGCAGCGCGCAAGGCCTTGCTTGGCGTGGCCACCAACCCTATGCCTTGGGCGATTTTGCTCGGCGCCGCGGCCTCCGCCGCGCAGCTGGAGTTGTCCGGACCGCTGGCAAAGACCCTGGGCCTGTTGGCCGACGCGGCTTCACCGGTGGCGCTTTTTACCATCGGCGCCGTGCTGGCCCGCGCCCAGATGTTGCCGCTTCGCAGTGGTCAGATTCCCAGCCCGATGCGCGACTATGTCCCGGTGGCCCTGATCAAGCTGGTGTTGCACCCGATTTTGGTGTTGTTGGTCGGGGGTGCGGCGATTGGCTTGGGTGTGCCACTCGACCCGTTCGCGTTGACCGTGATTGTTTTGGTGGCCGCACTGCCGAGTGCCAGCAATGTCTCTTTGCTGGCCGAACGGTTTGGTGCCGACAACGGCCGCATCGCCCGCATCATCCTGTGGTCCACGGCGGCCGCTTTCTTTACTTTTTCCGGCGCAGTGGCGTTGCTGATTAATTAATTGGAATCTGACCCCCATTAAATTGCCAACGGATCGACATCGATGGCCCAGCGGAGCAGGCCCTTGGCTTCGGGTTGCGCCCGGGTGGCGTGCAACACGGTCTGCCATTCGCTTAAAAAACGTTGCAGCACAGCGCGCGATGGGCTTTCGATCAGCATCTGGGCCCGCTCGATCTGGGCGATGCGCTGAATCGTCATGGGGACCGCCGGATAAAGCGTGATTTGAGCCGTTGGGCTGAGTGCGCTGGACGCAGCGCTGGCGTTGTTAAGAAAGTCTTGGGCCACTTGTTGGTCTCTGGCTTCGGCCCGCACCAGCGCCTGAAAGCTGAACGGCGGCATGGCGGCCTGTTCGCGCTCCTGGAGTTGCTGATCGGCAAACGCCGGGTAGTCGTGTTGCTTCAATGCAGCGAACAGGGGGTGGGTCGGGTGGGAGGTCTGAATCCACATCTCACTTTGGCTGCTGATGTCGGGGTCGCGACCGGCGCGTCCACCCGCCTGCATCAGCAAGCTGAACAATCGCTCAGGCGCGCGGAAATCGCTGGAGAACAGAGCTCCATCGGGGTTGACGGCTGCGACCAGGGTGATGCGACGGAAATCATGGCCCTTGGCAATCATCTGGGTGCCAACCAGAACGTCGACCTCGCCGGCGTGCACCTGGGCCAGCAAGGTTCCTAAGGTCCCCTTGAGTCGGGTGCTGTCGGCGTCAATCCGGGCGATCCGCACCGGCCCTCCATCGGGGCGACGCAGATCGGCCAGCAGATCGGCCAAATGTTCTTCCAGCTGCTCGGTGCCGCGACCCAGCGCCCCGAGGTCAGGGTTGCCGCACGCCGGGCAGGCCCGGGGCACGCGCTCGGTGAAGCCGCAATGGTGGCAGCGCAGCGTGCGGTCGATCTTGTGAAAGACGCGGTAAGCGCTGCAATGGGGGCACTGACTTTTCCAATCGCACTCGGTGCAGTGCAAGACCGGCGCATATCCACGCCGGTTCAGAAACACCATGCTTTGCTCACCGCGCGCCACTCGCTGGCTGATGGCTTGCAGCAACGGGGGGGAGAACACGCATTTCTTGGGCTGGTGGTTCATGTCCACGCGGCGGACCTGCGGCATCGCGCTGCGCTCACCAATGCGGCTCGGCATCAACAGGCGCTGGTAACGCCCACCTTCGGCCGCCGCACGGCTGTGGTGCCAGCTCTCCAATGAGGGCGTGGCAGACCCCAGAATGACCTTGGCACCCTCGAGTCGGCCGCGGTATACCGCCAGGTCGCGCGCCGAGTAGCGGGCACCTTCTTGCTGTTTGT
>CAXNKH010000097.1:0-6388 GCA_964202765.1 Burkholderiales bacterium
CCAAAAATCAGGATCGAGATGCCGTTACCCAAGCCACGCTCGGTAATTTGCTCACCCAACCACATCAAAAACATGGTACCCGCCGTCAAGGTGACGACTGCCGTCATGCGAAAACCAATACCAGGGGCAATCACCAAACCAGCCGAACTTTCCAAAGCCATTGCAATGCCCAGTGACTGGAACAAAGCCAAACCCAAAGTACCGTAGCGGGTGTACTGGGTGATTTTGCGACGACCGCCCTCACCCTCTTTCTTCAACTGCTCAAAGGCAGGAAGAACATAAGTCAACAACTGCATGATGATCGAAGCCGAAATGTACGGCATGATCCCCAGCGCAAAAATAGTGAAACGAGACAAAGCCCCGCCCGAGAACATATTAAAAAGACTCAGGATTCCGCCCTGTTGCCCTTTAAACAGTTGCTGCAACTGTCCTGGATCAATACCCGGAACAGGAATGTGCGCACCAACCCGGTAAACCACCAGCGCGAGCAACAAGAAAAGAAGGCGGCGACGCAAATCACCGAACTTTCCTGTTTTTGCTATTTGTGCTGAGCCAGTTGCCACTTCAGATTTCTTTCAAACCAATTGCTTAGGCAACGCTGCCGCCAGCCGCTTCAATTGCAGCTTTTGCACCAGCAGTCGCGCCAATCCCATTCAGCTTGACAGCTTTGCTGATCAAACCCGTTTTGATAATTTTCACGACTTTAGCGATTTGAGGTATCAAACCCGCTTGCTTGAGCGTCAAAAGATCAACTTCTGCAGCACCGAGCAACTCCAGGGAAGTCAAGGTCACTTCAGCATTGAACTTCAACAATTGCGACTTGAAACCGCGCTTGGGCAAACGGCGCTGCAAAGGCATTTGACCGCCTTCGAAACCGACTTTGTGATAGCCACCCGCACGGGATTTTTGACCTTTGTGACCCCGACCTGCGGTTTTTCCCAGGCCAGAACCGATACCACGGCCAACGCGACGTTTGTAGTGCTTAGCACCGTCGGCAGGCTTGATGTCATTGAGTTCCATCATCCACCCCTTAAAGCACTTTGACCAGATAACTGATCTTGTAAATCATGCCGCGAACTTCGGGCGTGTCTGTCAATTCGCTGGTGCTGCGAATTTTACGAAGACCCAGACCGCGCACTGTGGCGCGATGCGATTCTTTGCAACCAATGGGGCTGCGAACCAACTGGATCGTAATTTTTTGTTGTGTTGTCATCAGACTCTCCCTGTCAGACGAAGAGTTCTTCAATAGTCTTACCACGCTTAGCGGCTACTTGGCCCGGTGTGGTGGCCTGTTTAAGTGCATCAAGCGTGGCACGAACCATGTTGTAAGGATTGGATGAGCCATGGCTCTTGGCCACGATGTCGGTAATGCCAATGACTTCAAACACTGCGCGCATCGGACCGCCGGCAATAATGCCAGTTCCCTTGGGGGCGGGCGCCATCATGACAGCAGCAGCACCATGCTGGCCCATCACTTTGTGATGAATGGAGCCATTCTTCAGAGAAACCTTGGTCATGTTGCGGCGGGCTTCTTCCATTGCCTTTTGCACAGCAACTGGCACTTCTTTCGACTTGCCTTTGCCCATGCCAACCCGACCTTCTCCATCACCAACCACGGTCAGCGCGGCAAAACCCAAAATACGGCCGCCTTTAACCACTTTGGTGACGCGATTGATCGCGATCATTTTCTCACGCAGACCGTCCTCAGGACCCTCGGCCTGACCCTTACCCTGCATTCTTCCTTGAACTTTAGCCATGTTTTTTCCGATCTGCTTAGAACTGCAAGCCAGCTTCACGCGCGGCGTCTGCCAAGGCCTTGACTCGGCCATGGTAGGCGAAACCCGAACGGTCAAATGCCACCTTTTCGACACCAGCGGCTTTGGCCTTTTCGGCAATTCGCTTGCCAATCTCTTGGGCTGCAGCGGCATTACCGCCTTTGCCCGAAGAGCCCAACGACTTACGCACTTCGGCTTCTGCCGTAGATGCACTTGCCAGCACCTTGCCGCCTTCGCCCGAAATCACACTGGCGTAAATGTGAAGATTGGTACGCGTCACCGTCAAACGCGCGATACCTTGTGATGCGATGCGAATGCGGGTCTGACGGGCCCGGCGAAGACGCTGCTCTTTCTTGGTCAACATATTGCAGCTCCTTATTTCTTCTTAGTCTCTTTGATCGTGATTTTCTCATCCGAATAACGGATGCCCTTGCCCTTGTAAGGCTCAGGGGGACGAATCGCACGAATCTCGGCAGCCACCTGACCGACGCGCTGACGGTCGGCACCCCTGATCACCACATCGGTGGGGGTTGGTGTGAGTACGGTAATACCAGCGGGCATGTCTTTGTTCACCGGATGGGAGTAACCCACCGACAAATTCAACTTGGCGCCCTGCGCCTGGGCCTTGTAACCCACACCGACCAGCGAGAGCTTTTTCTCAAAGCCCTTGCTGACACCAATCACCATGTTGTTAATCAACTGGCGCATGGTTCCGCTCATGGCATTAGCCTCACGGGATTCATTGGCGGGGGCAAAACTCAGCTTTCCAGCTTCGCTACTAACCGTAACCAGCGCACTTTGGGCCAACGTCAAGGAGCCGCCGCTACCTTTGACGCTGATCTGGTCTTCTTTAATTGACACATCCACACCGACGGGGATGGCAACAGGCATTTTTCCTACACGGGACATTTCAGTTTCTCCTCAATGCCGCGGTTAAGCCACGTAGCAGAGCACTTCACCACCGACACCGGTAGCGCGCGCTTTGCGATCAGTCATGACACCCTTGGGCGTCGTTACGATGGCAACTCCCAGCCCATTCTGGACCTGGGGGATGGCATCGTGGCCTTTGTAGACGCGCAAACCAGGGCGGCTGACGCGCTCAATACGCTCGATCACGGGGCGGCCGGCGTAATACTTCAATACGATTTCTAGTTCGGCTTTGCCTTCTTCAGACTTCACCTGGAAACCGTCGATGTAGCCTTCGTCCTGCAACACTTGTGCAATCGCAATCTTCACCTTGGAAGATGGCACAGACACCGTGGGTTTAGCCACCATCTGCGCATTGCGAATGCGTGTCAACAGGTCGGCGATGGGATCACTCATGCTCATGTTTTATCTCCTACCGCTTACCAGCTGGCCTTGACGATGCCAGGAATATCCCCGGCGAAAGCCAATTCACGAATCTTGGCGCGGGCCAAGCCAAATTGACGGAACGTGCCGCGTGGACGACCCGTGATGGCACAGCGGTTGCGCTGGCGCGTTGGATTGGCATTGCGCGGCATCAACTGCAAGCCCAAACGGGCTGCTGCCCGCTCTTCTTCGCTGCGCTTGATATCGTTGGCAATAGCCTTGAATTCGGCGTGTTTTTTTGCGTACTTGGCGACCAATTTGTCGCGCTTGAGTTCGCGCTGGATTAAAGCTTGCTTAGCCACAGGTCACCTCAGTTCTTGAACGGGAAACGGAAACCTGCGAGCAGTGCCTTGCACTCTTCATCGCTCTGGGCCGTCGTGGTGATGCTGATATTGAGTCCACGCAAGGCATCAATCTTGTCGTATTCAATTTCAGGGAAAATAATCTGCTCTTTTACACCGATGTTGTAGTTGCCGCGCCCATCAAACGCACGACCAGAAATACCGCGGAAGTCACGCACCCGGGGCAGCGCCACGGTAACGAAACGATCCAGGAATTCATACATCTGAACGCCACGCAGCGTCACCATGCAGCCAATGGCCTGGTCTTCACGAATCTTGAAACCGGCAATCGCCTTTTTCGACTTGGTGACAACTGGCTTCTGACCCGCGATTTTAGCGAGATCGCCAACAGCGTTATCCATCACTTTTTTGTCGGCTACCGCTTCGCTCACACCCATATTGAGAGTGATTTTACTCAGGCGCGGAACCTGCATTGCAGACTTATAGCCAAATTTAGCCATCAACTCGGGGACTAATTTTTCGCGATAGTGTTGTTGCAAACGAGCCATGCTTATGCCACCTTGATTTCTTCGCCGCTGGATTTGTAAACGCGAACGCGCTTACCATCAGCCAGCTGCTTGATGCCAACCCGATCCGCCTTGCCCGATGCAGCATTGAAAATGGCCACATTGGACTGATGAATCGGCATTGATTTTTCAACGATGCCGCCCGTGGTGCCCTTGAGGGGGTTTGGCTTGGTGTGTTTTTTCACCAAGTTAATGCCCTCGACCATCACGTGCGAATCATCCTTGCGCAATGTAATTTTGCCGCGCTTACCCTTGTCGCGTCCGGCGATGACGATGACTTCGTCACCTTTACGAATCTTGTTCATGGCACGCCCTTAAAGAACTTCAGGTGCCAATGACACGATCTTCATAAACTTCTCGGTACGCAGTTCACGCGTCACCGGGCCGAAGATGCGAGTACCAATAGGCTCCAGCTTGTTATTGAGCAACACGGCTGCGTTGCTGTCGAATTTAACTAACGAGCCATCGGCACGACGGATACCCTTGGCGGTACGAACAACAACCGCGCTATAGACCTCGCCTTTTTTGACGCGGGAACGCGGCGCTGCTTCTTTAACGCTCACCTTGATAATGTCGCCAACGCTGGCGTAACGACGCCTGGATCCGCCCAGCACCTTGATGCAAAGGACGGATTTCGCGCCGGTATTGTCGGCAACTTCTAACCGAGATTCTGTTTGGATCATTTGTCAATATTCCCAACTTGCACCCGAAACCTCGCGCCAATAAATTGACAAGCAATGATTCGGGTCAGTCTTGGGCCCGTCGTCCGCGCTGTGAACCACTCACAACACATTCTTTGGGCAGATACCTACGCTCTTTTAAGCGAAGTCCTCCACTATACCCCATATTTCGACCATCGTCAAGACAAGTGTTTCGGGACAAGCAAATAATTCCTGGCCAAGGCAAAAAAAGAGGGGGCAAAGCGGCTGAACCAGGCCCGCTAACAGTGTTGCCCTATCGGTAGGCCGTGGTGGCATCGACATGTATTTCATAATCCCTCAAGCGCAGGTCTGCCGTCAATCGATACGCTGCGTTCTGTTTTTCACCCCTTGGAGGCTTCATGAGAGAGCAAATTGCATTCATTGGTGGCGGCAACATGGCCAGCGCCCTGATTGGCGGCCTGCTCAAACAAGGCCTATCAGTCCAGAAAATCAACGTGGTCGAACCTTTCGAGCAAGCCCGCAGCAAATTGCTGTCCGACTTTGGCATCAGCGCGCTAGAGCAGTCCGGCCCCGCCTTGGCCCAGGCCACGCTGGTGGTATGGGCCGTTAAACCCCAGACCTTCAGGCCAGCGGCCGAGGCGACCCATGCTTACACCCGCCAGGCCCTGCACCTGAGCGTGGCCGCCGGCATCCATAGCGACAGCATCGCCCGCTGGCTGGGCACCGAACGTATCGTTCGCTCCATGCCCAACACCCCGGCACTGATCGGGCTGGGCATGACGGCACTGTTCGGCCGCGAGGGCGTCACGCAGATCGACCGACAAGTCGTTGAGAAAGTGATCCGACCCACCGGCCAATACCTTTGGCTTGGGGCAGAGGATCAGCTTGACGCAGTGACCGCTCTCTCAGGCTCCGGGCCGGCCTACGTGTTTTATTTTTTGGAGGCCATGATCAAGGCCGGCCTCGAGATGGGGCTGACGCCGCAGCAAGCCAGGCAACTCGCGATCCAGACTTTTATCGGCTCGTCGGAACTGGCCCGCTCCTCGAACGAAGACCTGTCCGTGCTCCGGCAACGTGTCACCTCCAAAGGCGGAACCACCCATGCAGCGATCACTGCCATGGAGCAGGCTCAGATGCAAACCCTGTTCATTCAGGCCTTGCAGGCGGCCCGGCAACGGTCCCAGGAATTGGGAGAGGAGTTCGGTGCCCAATGAATCCGGCCTAAATCCTAAAAAGGCCAGCCATCCTGTAACGCGTAATTGAGCGCAATGCCGGCAAACAAGGTAAAGCCCAGCCAATGGTTGATGCTAAAGGCCTTGAAACAGGCCTCCCGCGAGCGCTGACGAATCAACCGGTAGTGCCAAAGCACCTGCAGTCCAGCCACGGACAGGGCCAAGTAAAACACCGGTCCTTTGATTTGATCGATCAATGCCGCGACCCAGACCACGATGAAAATCAGGTAACTCAACATCACCGCCAACACATCAAAGCGGCCCAGAGTGCGGGCCGATGTCTGGATGCCAATTCGGACATCATCATCGCGGTCGACCATCGCGTATTCGGTGTCATAGGCCAGCACCCAGAACAGATTGCCCAGCAACAAGACCCAGGCCAGGGTCGGCACGGCCGATCGCACACCAGCCCAGCTGAACGATTCAGCGCCAAGCACGGCAGCGAAAGCCATTGGAATACCAAAGCTAAAAGCCACACCAAGTACCGCTTGCGGCATGGCC
>CAXNKH010000098.1:0-6372 GCA_964202765.1 Burkholderiales bacterium
CGGGGAAGTCGTCGGCGCGCGGCATGGTGTAGTCCATGAAGGAACCCGTCAGTAACTGGCCCGATTCACGGTCATAGACGCAGTTTTCCATCAACGCTTGGCCGATTCCTTGCACCAGACCACCGTGGACCTGACCTTCAACAATCATCGGGTTGATGATGGTGCCGAAGTCGTCAACCGCAGTGAACTTGTCGACTCGGGTGTTACCGGTGGCAGGGTCTATCTCGACCTCGCAGATATAGGTGCCGGCCGGGAAAGTAAAGTTGGTCGGGTCGTAGAAAGCGGTTTCATTGAGGCCCGGTTCGAGTTTGTCCAAGGGGTAGTTGTGCGGTACGTAGGCGGTCAGCGCGACTTGGCCGAAAGTTACTTTTTTGTCGGTTCCCTTGACGGTGAACTCTCCGTTGCTGAAGTCAATATCAGCGTCGCTGGACTCCATCAAGTGAGCCGCGATTTTTTTGGCTTTGGTCTCGATTTTGTCGAGCGCTTTCATGAGGGCCGCACCGCCGACCGAGATCGAACGTGAACCGTAAGTTCCCATGCCAAACGGGACACGTCCGGTGTCGCCGTGAACCACGTCGACTGCCTCCACCGCAATGCCTAAGCGTGCTGCAACGACCTGAGCAAAAGTCGTTTCATGGCCCTGGCCATGGCTATGCGATCCAGTGAATACTGTCACGCTTCCAGTGGGGTGTACCCGAACTTCACCGCATTCAAATAGGCCAGCTCTTGCGCCCAGTGCGCCAGCGATATTGCTCGGTGCGATGCCGCAGGCTTCGATGTAGCTTGAATAGCCTATGCCTCTGAGCAGGCCGTTGCTCGCACTGGCTGTTTTGCGCGTTTCAAAACCGGCCACATCGGCCAGCACTTGCGCCTTGTCCATACAGCCCAGATAGTCACCAACATCGTATTGCAGGGCGACGGGAGTCTGGTAGGGCCAGCTGTTAATGAAATTGCGCTTGCGTATTTCGTCTTGCTCCAGTCCAAGTTCCCAGCCGCAACGACTCACCAAGCGCTCGAGCAAGTAGGTGGCTTCAGGGCGCCCAGCACCACGGTAGGCATCAACCGGTGCTGTATTGGTGAACCAGGCGTCGACCTCCACATAAATTTGCGGGCAAGTGTATTGGCCTGCCAGCAGGGTGGCGTAGAGGATGGTAGGTACGCAGGTCGAGAAGGTTGACAGGTAAGCGCCTAGATTGGCATCGGTGTGCACACGCATTGCCAAGAACTTGCCGTTTTTGTCCATCGCCATTTCAGCGTGGCTCACATGGTCGCGACCGTGGGCATCGGTCAGAAAGGATTCGGTTCGCTCGCAAGTCCACTTGATGCTGCGGTTGACTTGTTTGGCTGCCCATGTCAGGGCAACGTCTTCGGCGTAGAGGTATATTTTTGAGCCAAAACCACCGCCTACATCAGGCGCGATGACGCGTACTTTGTGTTCGGGCAATCCCAGCACAAAAGCAGTCATCAAGAGCCGTTCGACATGCGGATTCTGATTGGATACGTAAAGCGTGTATTCCTCGGTCCCGCGGTTGTAGCTGCCAATGGCAGCGCGCGGCTCCATCGCATTGGGTACCAAGCGGTTATTGACCAGGTCTAATTGGGTCACATGGTCGGCAGTTGCAAAAGTCGCGTCGACCTGAGCCTTGTCACCCAGTCCCCATTTATAGCAATGGTTGTTGGGGGCCAGCTCATGCAAGGCCGCGCCTTGTGCCGCGTCGCGCACATCGACGACAGCGCTGAGGGTTTCATAGTCGACTTCCACCGCTTCGGCGGCGTTCTTGGCTTGCTCCAGAGTGTCGGCAATCACCATCGCAACCTGGTCGCCTACGTGGCGGACTTTGCCTAGTGCAAGGACCGGATGCGGCGGCTCCTTCATCGGTGTTCCGTCGGTGCTGGTGATCAACCAGCCGCAGGGCAGTCCACCCATCTTGCCTTCGAGGTCCTTGCCGGTGAAGATGGTCACGACACCAGGCATGGCTTGGGCGCGGCTGAGGTTGATGCCTTTGATGATCGCGTGCGCGTGCGGGCTTCGAACGAAGACCGCGTAGCTTTGGTTTGCCTGTGTGATGTCGTCGGTGTACTGGCCAGCACCCGTCAAAAAACGGTAGTCTTCTTTGCGGCGAATGGACTCACCGATGTGTGGCAATTTGGAAAAATCTGATGCACCCATGAAGTTCTCCTTAATTGGCAGCCATGGCTGATTGACCCAGCTGAACAGCTTTGACGATGTTCTGATAGCCGGTACAGCGGCAAATATTGCCTTCCAGCAGTTCACGGATTTCGCTGGCACTGGCCTTGGGGTGATGGGTGCACAGATCGACTGCGCTCATCACCATGCCGGTCGTGCAATAGCCGCATTGCAGACCGTGGCACTCCTTGAATGCTGCTTGCATCGGGTGCATGGTTCCGTCAGGCTGAGCCAAACCTTCAATGGTGGTGATCTGGGAACCTTTGGCCTGTGCGGCCAGAATATTGCAGGATTTAACTGCGTGTCCGTCGATGATGACGGTACAGGCTCCGCATTGGGCTGTATCACAGCCGACATGGGTTCCTGTGAGACCGAGGTGCTCACGCAAAGCTTGCACCAGCAAGGTATGGGGCGTCAGTTCTAGGCTTTTAGTTTTACCGTTGACGTTGAAAGCGACTTGCATGGACTTGGCTCCTTTGGTCAGTTTGCTTAAGTAAGTCATTGTCATCCTGTTGAAAATTTAACGACCTAGGTTAAACCCTGATGTTGGGCCAAGTACTTAAAATGCCCGCTTCGGTTAGTCGCTCGCTGTAACGAATCGAGACGTATTGCCCACCTCGATCGCTGTGGTGGATCAGGGCATCTTTACGCCCAGGCTGGCGTGAGTACAGGGCCTGCTCCAAGGTGGCCGATTTCTGGCGTTAAGATCGCCGTTCGGCAAGCATTGCACCTTAAAGATGACCCATGGACTACCAGCTCAACGGAAAAATTGCCCTTGTGACGGGCGGCTCAAAAGGAATCGGTTTCGCCATAGCGAAAGCTCTCGCTGCGCAGGGCTGTGCCCTCAGGCTTGTCGCACGCGATCTGGTTTCTCTCGAAGATGCGCGCCGCCAGATTCAAGCTGAACATGCGGTCGAAGTGCTGATCGAATCTGTGAATCTCTCTGAGCCGGGCGGGGTAGAAGAAGTCGCTGCGGCTTTTCCAGAGACTGAGATTTTGATTAATTCGGCTGGTGCGATTGGGCGCGGTAGCCTGCTAGATATTGACCCTGCTGATTTTCGTGAAAGCTTCGAAGGCAAGGTCATGTCAACCATTATGCTAAGTCGCAGTCTCTATCCGCACATGATCGCGCGTAAGTCGGGCGTCATGATCAACATCATTGGCATCGCGGGTGAGAAGCTCAACTCGAATTCGATCGGTACTTCAGTCGCGAATGCAGCCTTAATTGCGTTTACCAAGGCCTTCGGTGCCGAAACCGTTGACCATGGCGTGCGCGTCGTGGGCATTAACCCGGGCCTGATTCATACACCACGCACCGAGAGACTATTGCACCCCAGAAACGACATTGATCGTCAGGCCTACGCCAAGGTGATGGCGAATCTACCTTATGGGCGCATGGGTACGCCCGACGAGATCGCCAATCTTGCCGTTTTTTTTGCCTCAGACGCAATGGCTAAATACATAAGTGGTGACGTAATCTCGATTGATGCGGGCTCACGCTTTCGCGCGTGAGTTAATTACTCTGGTTGAATACCGATTGCCTTGACCATATCACCCCACACCTTGTCTTCTTTCACCAGAAATTTAGCAAACTGTTCGGGTGTATCTTGGCTGCTTTGCGAACCAATGTCGGCTATGCGCTTGACCATTTCTGGCGAGGCCATCACTTTCATGACTTCGCTATGCAAGCGGGTGACGATCTCTTTGGGCGTGCCTGCAGGTAAAAACAAGGCGTACCATTCATAGAGTTCAAAGCCCGGAAACCCTGATTCTGCAATGGTGGGAACGTTTTTGAGCGCGGCTGGACGCACGACACCCGTGGTGGCTAATGGCCTGAGTTTTCCGCTGTTCACATGCGGAATCGTTGAAGTCGGGCTGTTGATCAGCATCTGAATATGCCCGGCCAACAAATCAGCCAATGCGGGTCCCCCACCCTTATAGGGAATCTCGACAATGTTGACACCCGCAAGCTTGATCAGATACTGCATCGAGAGTTGCCCCGAGGTCAAGCCACCGGGAGTGCCATACGAGAGCGTGCCAGGTTTGGCTTTAGCCAACGCGATGAGTTCTTGAACTGTGTTGGCGGGAACCGACGGGTTTACGGTTAACAATCCGGGCATCAAAGCCAGCATCGCTAACGGGATGAAATCTTTTTTAGAGTCGTAGGGCAAACTCTTGGCGATATAGGGATTTATGGAATGCGCACTGATAAACAAGCCGATCGTATTGCCATCGGGAGCCGAGCGGGCGACTTCTTGGGTGGCGATAATGCTGTTGGCGCCAGGTTTGTTGATAACTACGACCGGCACACCTAGAGCGGCAGAGAGCTGCGGTGCAATGGCGCGCCCCAGCACATCAGAGGTGCCTCCTGGTGCAAAGGTGACAACGATTCGAATAGGTTTGCTAGGCCATGGATCTGCACTTGTGGCGATGCCAGGGATGAAGGCTGATAAAGCAAAAAAAAGGGATGAGAGTTTCAAGGTGTGGTCTCCGGTCGTTTCTGGTTTTTGGCGTTATGTACTTCTGATGCGTTAAATTCTGAGGCGGATTAATCGTATAACGCATTGATTTATTGATGCCACTGAGTAACCGAGGCTACTTCAATGTCGGCTTCTTGGCCATCAGAAAAGAGAGCGAACCCAGGCTGGCCAGCACGGCCAGCACCGTGAATCCCATGCGGTAGTTGCCCGTCAAGTCAGCCAGCATACCGGCCACCATGGGCCCGGCTATTTGGCCAATGGCGATGATGGCAGCCGACAGACCCATGATCATGCCAATGGCGTTGCGACCGAAATAGTCGGCCCTGATGGCCTGCATGAACGGACCGCGCAGACCCCAGGCAACTCCGTGAAAAATCGCGAAAGCCACCAGCTCAGCCACATGGGTGGCGTAGGTCAGGAAAATCAAACCCAGGGCGTGGGCCAGCATGCACAAAGCCGCGACCTTGCTCTTCTCATAACGCTCACCCAGACCCGCGCCGAGCAATACGCCAAAAACCTGGGCCAATGTCATCAGCATGATGACCAAGCCGGCCTGGGCCACCGTGTAGCCCAAACCCTCTTTCATGTGCGAAATCGCATGCACATTGACTGCGGTGACGACCAGCAGGGCCAGGCCGTGGCCGATGGCCAATAGCCAAAAGGCGCGGGTCCTCAGTGCTTGGTGGGCCGAAAACTCACGCTGTTGGGCCATGACTTCGGTTCCCTCGGAGGTTGTCGACTTGCTCTGGGGCGGGATGCCATCGATGTACTCCCCATGGTCTTCGGGGCGCCGCTTGATGATGCGTGCCAGCGGCAGTCCGACAACGACGGCAATCAGCGCAGAAACCATGGCCACCATGCGCCAACCATGGTTCTGCATGGCCCAGGCCACGATCGGCACGGCCAATCCACCCAGAGCCAAACCCAGGCTCATGATCGACAAGGCACGGGCCCGATGCCGCTCAAACCACTGAACCAGCGCCACCGACAAGGGGAAATAGCCAGACAGGCTGGTACCGATCGCCAGCAAGATGGCGCTGAAATAAAAACTGGAAAGCGAATCAACCTGACTCAGCATCAATAGGCCGGCAGCAAAAATAAGGATACCCACCCGCACCATCGATTGAGTCCCGAACCGGTCTACCACCCAGCCCAGCAGTGGCCCGATAATCGCCGCCTCGACCGACTGTAGGGCTGCTGCGCCTGACAGCGCTGTTTTGCTCCAGCCGAGATCATCTGACAAGGCCGCAATATAGAGGCCGAAAGATTGGATCAGCAAGGCCGCCAACAGGAATTGAATGCCACAGGCAGCGCCGGTCATGCGCCAACCGTAGAAAAATTTCTTACTCAAGCGAAATACCCCTGGCCTTCACCACTTTGGCCCATAGGGCAGTTTGTTGTCGAATTAAACACCCATCGTATCAAGC
Organism: Burkholderiales bacterium; assembly: GCA_964202765.1. Classification (GTDB taxonomy): domain Bacteria; phylum Pseudomonadota; class Gammaproteobacteria; order Burkholderiales; family Burkholderiaceae_C; genus CAXNKH01. The sequence goes on from CAXNKH010000098.1 coordinate 6,096, forward strand.
TGAGTTGTATTCCATTAAATTTCATGGTCTACTTAAGTGTGTCGTGGTTTTAATATTTATCAAATTCCCAGCCAAATTTATTCTCATTGAAATATCGCGTTATAATAAAATATCAAATTAATCATTTAAAGGAATACTCCATGTCAACATTAGACGAATTGCTTGCCCAGCAAGCTGCTATTGAGAAAAAAATTAAAGAGGCCAAAAAGTCCGCGTTAAGGGAAGCCATTGCCAGCGTTCGTGCCATTATTGAAAAGAATGGATTAACTGCAGCCGA
>CAXNKH010000099.1:0-6351 GCA_964202765.1 Burkholderiales bacterium
TCTTTGACCGAATAAGTCATAAATTAAATTAAATCAGATGCGCACAGCGCTGGTTCGCCAGGCCCGTCTATCGCCGGTCCCGCGCGCTTGCAAAAATCCGATTTTCGCAGGAAGTGGCCAGCCTGGCTGGGGCCCGGTTTATGATCCCCTATTTGCATAGCCTGCCATGTCCCAGAATCAACTCGACAAAAAATCCGAAGCCTGGTCGGCCCTGTTCTCAGAACCCATGAGCGACTTGGTCAAGCGCTATACCTCGAGTGTTCTTTTTGACAAACGCCTGTGGCAAGCCGATATCACTGGCAGCCTGGCCCATGCGGAGATGCTGGCAGCGCAAGGCATCATTGAAGCCGCCGACCATGCCGCGATTGTGCAGGGCATGGCCAGCATCGCCGGGGAGATTGAATCCGGTGGATTCCAGTGGAAGTTAGAGTTGGAAGATGTTCACCTCAACATTGAAGCGCGACTGACCCAATTGGTGGGCGATGCGGGTAAACGTCTGCACACCGGGCGCAGCCGTAATGACCAAGTGGCAACCGATGTCCGCCTCTGGCTGCGCGGCGAAATTGATTTGATGGCTGGATTGCTCAAAGACTTGCAACTTGCACTGATCGCTCTTGCCAAAAAGAATGTCGAAGTCATTCTTCCCGGTTTTACCCATTTGCAGGTGGCGCAACCCGTGAGTTTTGGCCACCATATGCTGGCCTATGTGGAAATGTTCTCACGCGATACCGAGCGCATGGCTGAGGTCCGCCGGCGTGTCAACCGCTTGCCCCTGGGCTGCGCTGCGCTGGCCGGCACCAGCTACCCGCTGGACCGGGAACGGGTCGCCAAGAAGCTGGGTATGGTTGATGCACAAGGACAGCCTCAGGTCTGCCACAACAGCCTGGACGCTGTCAGCGACCGCGACTTCGCCATCGAATTCAGCGCCGCTGCCGCCCTGACCATGATTCACATCAGTCGACTAAGTGAAGAGTTGGTGCTGTGGATGAGCCAAAGCTTTGGTTTCATTGAAATTGCCGATCGATTCTGCACCGGCAGCTCTATCATGCCGCAGAAAAAGAACCCCGACGTTCCCGAACTGGCGCGCGGCAAGACCGGTCGCGTGGTCGGCCATCTGATGGGGTTGCTCACCTTGATGAAAGGCCAGCCCCTGGCCTACAACAAAGACAACCAGGAAGACAAGGAGCCCTTGTTTGACACCGTCGACACCTTGAAAGACACGCTGCGCATCTTTGCCGAAATGGTCGGCGGCATCAGCGTCAAGCCCGAAGCGATGGAGCGGGCCGCCTTAAAGGGCTACGCCACGGCGACCGACCTGGCCGATTACATGGTGAAGAAAGGCCTGCCCTTTCGTGATGCCCACGAAGCCGTAGCCCACGCCGTCAAGGCAGCCATTTCACACCAGGTTGATTTGTCAGAGTTGCCGCTGTCGGTGCTGCAGCAGTTCAACCCGAAAATTGAAAAAGACGTGTACCAGGTTTTGAGCCTGCGCGGCTCACTCAACGCCCGCAACACGCTGGGGGGTACGGCACCAGAACAAGTGCGCGCCCAGATTTCCCGCCATCAAAAACGCCTACTGGCCGCCGAACTCAAGTCATGACCCCTACTGAACTGCTTGCCTGGTCACCTGAATTGGCGCTCGATGATCCCCGCACGGATGCCACCCATCAGGAATTCATCGTCCTGCTCAACCGCACGGCAAACGCTCCCGAAGCCGACAAAACCGCACAGTTCCAGGCTCTGCTGAGTCATACGGCAGAACATTTCGCGCAAGAAGAGCGTTGGATGCTGGCCGCCGGCATCCCGGCCGAGCACTGCCACTTCGGTCAACACAGCAGTGTGCTGGAAGTCATGAAAGAAGTCGAAAAACGCGCCGCCCAAGGCGAGATTGAGCTGATCGACCGCATGGCCGAGGCACTGGCCGAGTGGTTCCCTGGCCACGCCCAAAGCATGGATGCGGGCCTGGTCATCTACCTGCAACAACAGGGCTTTGACACCGTCAGTGAAACCCTCAGGGAAGAGGCCAGCGCCTAATTCAGGACTTGGTCTGACCCGATTGAAAACAGGCGATTTTTAATGAACACTCCGATTCGCCGCATTGCCATCAGCACGGGTGGTGGAGACGCACCCGGTCTCAATGCGGTGATCAGCTCCGTCTTCTTGGCTGCGGCCAAGCGCGGCTGGGAATGTGTCGGAATTCGCGATGGTTTCGACGGTATCTTGCGGCCTGAACGCTATCCCGCAGGGGGTGTCGAATTACTCACCCGCGAACGTGTTCGCGGGATTGCTCATCTGGGTGGAACTATTCTGGGCACCACCAACAAAGGCAACCCCTTTCATTTCCCGGCCCACATGCCCGACGGCAGCATGGGCGAGACCGATCGCTCTGGCGAATTGCTGGACTACTTCCGATGCGAGGGAATTGATGCACTGGTGTGCGTCGGCGGCGATGGATCACTCACGATTGCCCATGAACTGCACCGCCTGGGTCTGCCCGTTGTGGGTGTGCCAAAGACCATCGATAACGACCTCGACAAGACCTTCACCACTTTTGGATTTGACTCAGCCGTCGCTTTTGCCACCGAGTGCCTAGACCGGTTGCACAGCACAGCCGAGAGCCATCAGCGCGTGATGGTGGTCGAGGTCATGGGGCGTTATGCCGGCTGGATTGCTTTGCATTCGGGCATCTCTGGCGGCGCCCATGCCATTCTCATCCCGGAAATTGCCTTTGACCTAGAAAAAGTAGCCAGCAAAATCCAACACCGAGACGCGCAAGGCAGGCTGTATTCCCTGGTGGTGGTCGCTGAAGGCGCCCGCCCACAACGAGGCCAGCGTGCGCTGATAGCAACCGCTGAGATGGGGCATGCCGAGCGATTGGGTGGAATGGGTGAACAGGTGGCGAAAGAGCTCTCAGCGCTCACCGGCAAAGACACGCGCGTCGTCGTGCTCGGCCATTTGCTGCGCGGCGGCAGCCCGACCTCACTGGATCGACTGGCGGCAAAACGTTTTGGCACCGCCGCCGTGCGCGCGCTCGAAGCCGGTCTGTCGGGCGTGATGGTCTCCCTGGCGTATCACAATGTTGAATACGTCAAGCTGGAAGAGGTAGCCGGACGCATGAAGACCGTTCCAATGGACAGTGACACCCTGCAGACCGGGCGCGACCTGGGCGTTTGCTTTGGCGACTGACGCTACCCCTTACCGAAATTACCTTTACTATTCCTTACCCTAATCCTTGAGAGACTCAGATGCCGGTGATCACCCATATTGAAGACCTGCGCGTGCTAGCCCAGAAACGCGTTCCCCGCATGTTCTATGACTATGCCGATTCGGGCTCATGGACCGAGAGCACCTACCGCGCCAACGAAAATGACTTCAAAGGCATCAAACTGCGGCAACGGGTGGCTGTCAATATGGAAAACCGCAGCACCCGCAGCACCATGATTGGGCAGGAAGTCGCTATGCCGGTGGCCATCGCGCCGACTGGCCTGACGGGCATGCAGCATGCCGACGGTGAAATCCTGGCGGCCCGTGCCGCCAAAGCATTCGGCATTCCTTACACGCTCTCGACCATGAGCATCTGCTCAATTGAAGACCTTGCCAAAGAAACCGGTGGTCATCCGTTCTGGTTCCAGCTTTATGTGATGAAAGATCGGGATTTCATCGAACGCCTGATCGACCGCGCCAAAGCCGCCAACTGTTCAGCCTTGGTGCTGACCCTGGACTTGCAGATTCTGGGTCAGCGCCACAAGGATTTGAAAAACGGCCTGAGCGCACCACCCAAGCTGACCCTGACCAACCTCATCAACATCGCCAGCAAACCACGCTGGGCGCTGGGCATGCTGGGCACATCACGGCGTCAGTTTGGCAACATCGTGGGCCACGTCAAGGGGGTGGACAACATGGGCTCGCTGTCGGAGTGGACCAGCAAGCAGTTTGACCCCGGTTTGAACTGGGGCGACGTGGAATGGATCAAAAATCGCTGGGGTGGCAAGCTCATTCTCAAGGGCATTCAGGACGTCGAAGACGCACGCCTGGCGGTGGACAGCGGTGCTGACGCGTTGATTGTTTCGAACCACGGTGGTCGCCAGCTTGACGGCGCCGAATCGTCGATTCGAGCTCTGCCCCAGATTGTCGAGGCTGTCGGCAACCGGATCGAAGTTCATATGGATGGCGGCATTCGCAGCGGCCAGGACGTGCTCAAGGCCATCGCACTGGGCGCCAAAGGCACTTACATCGGCCGCGCCATGCTCTACGGCCTGGGTGCCATGGGCCAAGCCGGTGTCAGCAAAGCGCTGGAACTGATCCACAATGAACTGGCCCTGAGCATGGCGTTTTGCGGTCACACCGACATCAATGGCGTTGACAAGAGCATCTTGCTGCCGGGAACTTACCCCGGTTAAAAAGAATGCGTCAGGCTTGAGCCAGTGAGATAATCCGCCACCTTGGGCTGCGCCGTTGACGGGCCGCCATTCCGTTTCCCCAGCCTCTGGATAAATACCATGAACCGCTGTTTTAATTCTGAACGTTGGCCAGTTGCGCTGCTGGCCCTGCTTTTATTTAGCGCAGTGGCTGCGCCCGCCTGGGCCCAGGCCATGCTGCGCCAGTTTCCTCCCAGTGCACTGCGCGGTGTGCTGCAAGTGACTCAATCGCCCGAGGTCTTGCTCAACGGTGTTCCAGCCCGACTCTCGCCGGGCGCACGTCTGAAGGACGGCCGCAATATGCTGTGGCTGCCTGCCACTCTGTCTGGCGAAAACTTGCTGGTGAACTATGTGCGCGACCCGCAAGGTCTGCTGCACGAGGTCTGGATTCTGACCAACGCAGAAGCACAAGAGCCACGTGCGGGGCCGGAACCTCTGACCAATTTCAGTTTCGCATCGGATGCCGATCGCCCTAAAACCGACGATGGGAAAACCCCGTTTCATCAATTGCCGGCATTCCCCAAGCGATAGCCAGCCCCCACCAGCCCATGACCGCTAAAAAAGTATTTATTAAAACCTTTGGTTGTCAGATGAACGAGTACGACTCGGACAAAATGGTCGATGTCTTGCACGCAGCGCAGGGCTATGAGAAAACTCAGCTGGTCGAAGAAGCCGACCTGATCCTGTTCAACACCTGCTCGGTACGGGAGAAAGCCCAGGAAAAAGTATTTTCTGACCTGGGCCGGGTCAAAAAACTCAAAAAAAAGGGGGCGCTGATCGGCGTCGGGGGCTGCGTTGCCAGCCAAGAAGGTGCCGCCATCATTGCGCGCGCACCTTATGTTGATGTGGTCTTTGGGCCGCAAACCCTGCACCGCCTGCCCGAGTTGCTGGCCCAGCGCCAACAGAAAAACCGGCCCCAAGTCGACATCAGTTTCCCCGAAATTGAAAAATTTGACCACTTGCCACCGGCACGGGTCGAAGGCGCAACCGCTTTTGTCAGCATCATGGAAGGCTGCTCCAAATACTGCAGCTACTGCGTTGTGCCTTACACCCGGGGTGAGGAAGTCTCACGTCCGTTTGACGACGTGTTGGTGGAAGTGGCGGGACTGGCCGACCAGGGCGTCAAGGAAATCACGTTACTGGGGCAAAACGTCAACGCCTACCGCGCCCGCATGGGCAGCAGCAGCGATTTGTCTGACTTTGCCACGCTGATCGAGTACGTGGCCGAAATCCCCGGCATTGAGCGCATCCGCTACACCACCAGCCACCCCAATGAGTTCACCCCGGCGCTGATCGAGGTGTATGCCAAGATCCCCAAACTAGTCAGCCATCTGCATCTGCCGGTGCAACACGGCTCGGACCGGATCTTGATGGCGATGAAGCGCGGCTATACCGCCATGGAATACAAATCCACCGTGCGCAAGCTGCGTGCCATCCGGCCCGACATGGCCTTGAGCAGCGACTTTATCGTGGGTTTCCCGGGTGAGACCGAGGACGACTTCAGCAAGATGATGAATCTGATTGACGATGTGGGTTTTGACAACTCCTTCAGCTTCATTTTTAGTCCACGTCCGGGAACGCCGGCAGCGGCACTGCATGACGACACACCCCATGAAGTTAAGCTCAAACGCTTGCAGCACTTGCAAGGCGTGATTGAGTCCAACATCAAGCAGATCAGTCAAGACCGCTTAGGTACCGTCCAGCGCATTCTGGTGGAAGGGCGCTCCAAGCGAGATCCCGAGGAATTGATGGGTCGCACCGAATGCAACCGCGTGGTGAATTTCAAAGGGCCGCAACAATTGATCGGTCAACTGGCCAATGTCACCATCACCCAAGCCATGCACTACAGCTTACGGGGAGAACACCCCTGAATAGTTGAGGACAGAGCAAAATTGCTTCGCAATTCTTGGTCTGTCCCGCAAGATCTCAGAAA
>CAXNKH010000100.1:0-6309 GCA_964202765.1 Burkholderiales bacterium
TCTTCAGGCCGCGCGAGATTTCTCCCAGTTCTGTCGCGCGATTTTCATTTTCACTGTAAGAGCCGCTCATCAGCTGCAAATAGTCCACCACGATCAGGCCGAGCTTGCCGCATTTGCGCGAGAGTCGCCGGGCGCTGGCGCGCAACTCGCCCGAAGTGAGGCCGGCTGTCTCGTCGATATGCAGCGAGATAGTGCGTAATTTTTCAATGGCCTCGGTCAAGCGGGGCCATTCATCATCACTGAGCTTGCCGGTTCGCAAATGACTCTGGTCAATGCGTCCAATCGATCCAACGACCCGGACTGCCAGTTGCGCAGCGCCCATCTCCATCGAAAACACCGCTACCGGCAATCCTTCGTTGAGCGCCACATGCTCGGCAATATTGATGGCCAGTGCTGTCTTTCCCATGGAGGGACGCGCGGCCAGTACGATCAAGTCCCCCGCTTGAAAGCCCGAAGTCATCCGATCAAGATCATAAAAACCAGTGGGGACCCCCGTGATGTCATTGGGGTTGTCGGCCATTTCCTGAACCCGGTCGAGCAAGGCCACTACCAAAGAATCCATGGCCTGAAAGCCCTGCTTCATGCGCGAGCCTTCTTCACCGATATTGAAGATTTTCTGCTCTGCTTCGTCCAGTATGGTGGCCACCGAGCGCCCCTTGGGATTGAAGGCATGGGTGGAAATTTCATCACTGGTGCTGACCAACTTGCGCAGGATCGAGCGCTCTCGAACAATTTCGGCATAGCGCCGGATGTTGCTGGCACTCGGTACAAACTGAGCCAGTGCGTTGAGGTAAGCCAAGCCACCGACTTCTTCTGACTTGCCCAGGTTCTGTAACTGCTCAGACACGGTGATCACGTCGGCCTGGCGGCTGGCGTTGATCAGAACGCCAATCGCGGCATAAATCAACTTGTGTTCGTAGCGGTAGAAATCATTGTCAACCAGCAAGTCCCCGACATTTTCCCAGGCGGCGTTGTCGAGCAACAGACCCCCCAATACGCTGGACTCGGCCTCAAGCGAGTGGGGAGGAATGCGCAGTTGCGCAACCTGACGATCGGCCCCGAAGTCGTCTCCAACCGTGGAAAGTACAGCAGACATGGTGAGTTTTATCCTTCTAGCCTTTGATACTACGCGCGCAGCCGCCTCAGGTCGAGTGAAAAGCTGTGGGAAAACAGCTTAAAAACTGTGGGCAAGCTGTGTAATGCAGGGGACAAGCCCAATAAAAAAGCCGCCAAGGCTAGGCCCGGGCGGCTCGTTTGGGAAACTGCTGGTTTAAGCAGTTTCGCCGTACACCGAAACGGTGATTTCAACCACCACGTCGGTATGCAATGCCACGCTGACGCTGCTGTCGCCAACGACCTTGATCGGGCCATTGGGCATACGGATCTGCGACTTGAGGACTTTGTAGCCGGTCCTGTTCAACTCTTCAGCAATATCGGCATTGGTGACGGAGCCAAACAAACGACCATCGACACCCGCTTTCTGCGTCAATTTAACACTGGTACCCGCGAGTTTTTCACCTTCTGCCTGGGACTCGGCCAATTTGACCGCAGCCAGTTTTTCCAGTTCAGCGCGCTTGACTTCAAACTCTCGCTTGGCCGACTCTGTGGCACGGCGGGCACGGCCTGAAGGAATCAGGAAGTTACGGGCGAAACCGTCTTTAACTTTGACGACATCGCCTAGATTTCCAAGGTTCACCACCTTGTCGAGCAATATGATCTGCATTTTCTGGTCCCCTTAGATTCGGTGCTGGTCGCTGTACGGCAGCATCGCGAGAAAACGCGCGCGCTTGATAGCGGTATTGAGTTGGCGCTGGAAAATAGCACGGGTACCCGTCAAGCGAGCAGGAATGATTTTGCCGTTTTCAGCGATGAAATCGCGCAAGGTGTCGATATCCTTGTAGTCGATCTCTTCCACACCGGTGACGGTGAAGCGGCAAAAGCGCTTGCGCTTGAACAGCAGGGATTGTGTATTGCGCTTGGGGCGCTTGTCTTTATTGAAACGTTTTGGTCCGGGCATGATGGACTCCTAAAAATTAAACTGGTCTAAATTCTTGAACTTGAAACACGACGTATTTGCCATTGCGTGGAGTGGTTAAAAACCCACTGAAGCACCAGACACTACCGACCGCTTGTTTGACTAGCCGTTCGGCCAAAGCACCAAAGGCCACTGCCTTGATTGCTGCCTTGATTTGCCTTGTCTGTCCTTCTTGCTCCCTGCTGGACTCGTGTTCGAGTCTCAAATCCAGGGCCGGCAATCCGGCTGGTGTGTAACGCAAGGGTTTTACCTCGGTTATGCACGCAGACAGGACAAGTTGGTTGCTAACGTGTTACTCCAGACTGGCAAAGTTCGATCAGGCGTACTCAGCCTGATGGTTCTTGCGAGCGTCTTCACGCTCGACCGACTTCATCATGACTGAAGGACCGGTCTCGGCTTTTTTCATTGACACCGTCAAATGACGCAACACAGCATCGTTGAACTTGAAGGCGTGTTCGAGTTCAGCCATCACAGCCTGGTCGGCCTCGATGTTGACACACAGGTAATGGGCCTTGGCCAGCTTGTTGATCATGTAGATCAGCTGACGCCGACCCCAGTCTTCAACCCGGTGCACTTGACCGCCGCCAGCGGTGATCATGCCCTTGTAACGCTCGAGCATGGCAGGAACCTGCTCGCTCTGATCCGGATGGATCATGAGAATGATTTCGTAATGACGCATGAATACTCCTTATGGGTAGCCCGCAGCGCGGGAAATGAAAGCCGCCCCCAGCGTCTAATTGAGGTGCAGCAAGGCCAAGCCCAAGATTATATGCGATGAGAGAAGTCTCAGTGGTGCCTGCCACTTGCGAGCCAACGATGATGTGAGGCCAACCATTGCACTTGACGCCAGCTTCTGCACTGCTGAACAAGCCGGGGCCAAATCCGCAACAGCAGCTCACACTGAGCCAGCGTGTCTGCCGCTGCCTGATACCGTACCGCACAACGGATCTTGAAATAGGCCATCCACTCATCCAGTGCACGGGCCTCCACCGTCTCATGGGTCATTGCACATAATTTTTCAATATCGACTCAGGGTTTGGTAATGTGAATCCCAGCTGTTCGCAACAAGATCGCGCAATCATGGTTTGATCAAACCCGGCATGGAAAGCCTTCAGGGAAAAAGGCAGGTGATCAGCCAAATCCCGCCGCAGGTTAGCGAGCAGGCTGGGCGAAGGGCTCAGCTTGGGCAGTCAAGCCCCTGTGATATACAGACGTAGCGCTTGGCATAAGCAAGCCCCAGCCACAACCAAACGACCAGCAAGAAGGCCGCAACCGGAATATGATCATCGCGAATCATGCGCGGCGTAAGCAAACGTGTCAGACTGATCATCGGTTTGGTCACGAGTTGAAACAGCTTATAGACAAAGTTTTGTTCTCGTGCCCGGCCTGCCACCACATAAAGCAGCCCCTGACCGATCATGATGAAGCCGGTCACTTCAACAATCGCACGCAACACACTCAATATAAATACTTCGTTCATGGCGTCATTCTAGGGGGTTCGCTATCCCCTTATAGAATAACTCCCACCCCTGCATTCCGCAGAGGGGTCACAGCGCGAGGAAATTCATGAATTTAGAGCAATGGCGTCACGACGTCCGGGCCCGTTTTTTTCTGTTAACCAAACGCCCGGATTGGGCACTCGCCGAATACCGTGCAGCACTTGCAATCAATCCACGCTGGGTCAAGGGCTGGACCAGCAGTGCATATCTTCTCTCCAAGCAGGGCCAACTCGAGGAAGCCGAGCACCACTTCCTTGAGGCGCTGAAATTGGCGCCACAAGACATTGACATTCATTTCAATCTTGGCTTTGTACGAAGCGAACTAAAACAATACGCCAAAGCGATCGAAGCCTTTAAAGAGGTTGTCCGACTTCGTCCCGTTCTCGACACCGCCTGGTACGGCATGGGGCTTGCCCATGCGGCACTGGGCGCGCATAAAGCCGCGGTCGAAGCCTTTGACCATGCAGCGCGCCTACAGCCTATGGCCTCGCCGATCTGGTACCAGCTGGGTATGGCCTGCTACCATGCCCACGATCCCGAGCGCGTCCATACCGTCATCCACCACGTGAACCGTTTCGATCCAAAAATGGCGCGCAGACTCATTCGCGAGACCGAAACGACCGACCTCGCTTATCTCGTTAAAGATTTGGCCGTGTAAGTTGGTCAACCGACCGAGAGCCTACTTAACCGAAAATCACCTGGGTGACCTTGAATTTCCCACTGCCATCCTTCTGAAAAATCAGGATGGTGATGTCATCAACCAGGCTCTGATTGTCCGGGTCGAAGGTCTTTTTCTTGTAGGTCCAGCGGATGGTGTTGGGCTGCACATCAACTGATGCGGGCTTGCCGACTTTAGCGCTAACTTCCTCCTCCGATTTGTCTGTCACGTAGCCCGTGAACAGCCCGCGCGCCGTTCCGCTGATCTCTCCGGAACAACCGGTTAATGCCATCAAAATTCCAAAAACGACGGCAACAAAAACTGCTTTCATTTCAACTCTCCGTAAAACAATTCACAAAAAATAAGGCCCGCCGAAGCGGGCCTTCTCAGACACAGTGGCCTACTGTCAGGTACCTACGCTGACCACATTATCGCCGACCAGATTCGGGTAGCGCACATGCTCGACCAAATCCTGCACCTCTTTGGGCGGCGGCGGGGTCAATAGGCTGACGATGAAGATGGTCACCATGCTTACCGGCAGGCCAAACATCCCCGCCGAGACGGGGTTCAAACCGTACCACAGCGGCATATTGACACCGAAGAAGGGGTAGCGCGTGTACATGTAATACGCACACACGCCAAGCCCCGCGATCATGCCCACAATGGCTCCCCATTTGTTGGCGCGTTTCCAGAATACGCCCAGCACCAGCGCCGGGAAGAAGGACGAGGCTGCCAGCGAGAATGCCGCACCGACCAGGAACAGGATGTCCCCCGGTTTCAGCGAGGTCACATAGGCCGCGGTAAGTGCCGCAAACACCAGCAAAACCTTGGACAGGGTCACACGTTGCTGGGTACTCGCGTTCGGGTTGATCATCTTGTAATACAGATCGTGGCCCAGCGCATTGGCAATGGTCAGCAACAGGCCGTCAGCCGTCGAGAGTGCGGCAGCCAAGCCACCTGCGGCGACCAGCCCCGAGACAACATAGGGCAAGCCCGCAATCTCTGGTGTCGCCAACACGATCAGGTCGCCACCAATCACCACTTCAGCCCACTGCACGATGCCATCCTTGTTGATGTCGGTAATGTTCAGCAAGGAGGGATCGACCGCGGCCCAGGCTGCGGCCCACGCCGGCAGCGTGGTAAACGAGCTACCCACCAGGTTGGTGAACATATCGTACTTGGCCAGCACCGCCAGACAAGGCGCCGTGAAGTACAGCAAGAAGATGAAAAACAGCGACCAAAACACCGAGGTACGCGCCTGTTGCACGCTCGGCGTGGTGTAGTAGCGCATCAGAATGTGAGGTAGGGCTGCGGTGCCGAACATCATGCAAAACACAATACCGATGAAGTTCAGTCGTGCGGTATCCCGCGCAGCTTCATCTTTGCCGGCAAATGGTTCAGCATGGGGTTTGGGTGGGTTGGAGCGCCCTTGTAATGCAGCCTCTTTCTTCCATTGAACCGTTGCGGCGGCCACGCTGGCCGGATAGGCAGCCACCGCTTTTTCAGCCGCAGCAAGCTGCTCGGTTGCGGCATTGGACGACTTGGCGTTGGCCAGAGCCTCTTCCACCTTGGCCTTGCCGTCGGCATAAGCCTTGTCCGGCGCAGCCAGTGCGGCCCGGCCTGCGGCTGCTCGGTCGGCAAAGACCTTGCGGACTTCTTGCTCTTTCGGGTCGGCCGTGATTTTCTTCTCCAACTCGGTGACTTTTTGCAAGGTAAAGCCGTAAGCGACCTGCGGAATGGGGATGCCAGTGTGTTTAATACCCAGCCAAACGACGGGGGTCAGGTAGGCAATGATCAGAATGATGTACTGAGCCACCTGGGTCCAGGTCACTGCCTTCATACCGCCGAGCATCGCGCATACCAAGATACCACCCAGTCCAACGAACACACCGACGCCGAATTCAAGACCGGTAAATCGGCTCACAATCAAACCGACGCCGTAAATCTGTGCCACGACATAAACGAAGGAGCAGGTGATCGCCGCAATCACACCGATAGAGCGAACGATGTTGCCACCGTAACGTTCGGCCAGAAAGTCGGGAATGGTGAACTGACCAAACTTTCGCAGATAAGGCGCCAAGAACAAGGCAACCAGACAATAGCCCCCAGTCCAACCC
>CAXNKH010000101.1:0-6271 GCA_964202765.1 Burkholderiales bacterium
CCAGCGAGAATCAGCTGCTCAAGCATGGCGGGCTCGCTCGATGCGGGCCCCAAGGTGGCAACAATTTTGATGGCGCTCAAAGGCATGGTCGTATTCCAGTTTCTATTCGGTTGCAACCGGGCTGACAGCTTGTTTCGACGGCTGTCAAGCCAAGTTTTCCAGCTTTCCATTTTGACACGGAAGCCGTATCAACGCATCCGCGACGAGCGACAAGCCTTGTTATTGACCGTCCTGTGCGCGTCGACTCAAAATCTCAAAGGCTGGCAACGTCTTGCCTTCGAGCACCTCCAAAAAGGCGCCGCCGCCGGTGGAGATGTAGCCCACATCTTTCCCTATGGCGTATTTGGCAATCGCCGCCAAGGTGTCGCCGCCGCCAGCAATTGAGAAAGCCGGGCTGTCAGCAATCGCGCGCGCAATGGTTTCGGTGCCATGGGCAAAGGCATCAAATTCGAATACGCCAACCGGGCCATTCCAGACAATGGTCCCAGCCGACTTAAGCTGCGTCGCCAGCAGCGCGGCTGTTTGCGGGCCGATGTCCAGGATCAAGTCATCGGCTGCTACATCTTCGCTGGCTTTGACACTGGCTGTCGCATCGGGGGAAAAAGTTTTGGCTGTGACCACATCGATCGGAATCGGCACGACGGCGCCACGCGCTCGCATGATTTCAATTACGGCCTTGGCCTCATCGACCAACCCCGCTTCGGCCAGGCTTTTACCGATAGGCAGGCCCGCGGCCAACAGGAAGGTGTTGGCGATGCCGCCACCGACGATCAACTGGTCGACCTGACGTGCCAGACTTTTCAGAATGGTGAGCTTGGTCGAGACTTTGGAGCCCGCCACAATTGCCACCAACGGGCGTTTGGGCTTGGCCAATGCGAGACTGATCGCGTCCATTTCAGCGGCCAGCAGGGGGCCGGCGCACGCCACCTTGGCATACTGCGCCATGCCATAGGTTGAGGCCTCGGCCCGGTGGGCTGTGCCAAATGCGTCATGGACAAAAATATCACACAGGGCCGCTAGTTTGCGCGACAGCTCTTCGCTGTTTTTCTTCTCGCCCGGATTGAGCCGGCAGTTCTCCAACAACACCAGCCCACCGGGGCTCACCTGCACGCCCTCAACCCAGTTCGATAACAGGGGGACATCGCGTCCCAACAGCTCACCCAATCGTTGCGCCACCGGCGCCAGCGAGTCGGCGGCTTTGAATTGACCTTCGGTGGGACGCCCCAGATGCGAGGTCAGCATGACGGCCGCACCCGCGTCAAGTGCCATCCGAATGCAGGCCATCGAGGCGCGAATTCGCGTGTCTTCGGTGATGCGGCCGGTCGCGTCCTGCGGCACATTGAGGTCGGCACGAATAAAAACCCGCTTGCCAGCCACTTGGCCCTGGGCACACAGATCGGAAAAACGAATCACGCTCATGGCTTGCTCTCTCAAAAAACTCAAGGAGAAGGAGGGGATAAGTCAAACACCATGCCAGGTGCCAACTCAAAACCACGTAAGAAATCAGCCAGCGGCAGCCGTTTGCCGCCGGCACGCTGCAGTTCGGTCAGGCTCAGGATCGAGTTCATGGCGGCGACCGACACGCCAGCTTGTCCTAGCGAGAGAATTTCTCCCGGCTTAGTCCCCGCCGGCGGGATCAGTTGCTGCGCCTTTGCGCTCCAGATTTTCAGGGCCTCGCCCCCCAGCGTGGTCGCTGCGCCGGGAAAAGGGTTGAAGGCTCGAACACGCCGCTCGATTAACGCTGCGCCCTGGGTCCAGTCGATCTGGGCTTCTTGTTTTTCGATTTTATGGGCATAACTGATAGCGTCGCTGCCCTGCCGAATCGGATGCAGATTACCGCTTGCAGCCAGTTCCAATGCTTGAACAATGAGCCGCGCACCGGTCTGTGCGAGCTTGTCGTGCAGTGTGCCTGCCGTGTCGGGCGCACTGCCTTGCTGCGCGATAGGCAGCCGCTCAGTCAACAGCATGTCGCCGGTGTCAAGCCCCGCGTCCATTTGCATGATGGTCACCCCGGTGCTGGGGTCACCAGCCTCAATCGCGCGCTGAATTGGCGCGGCACCACGCCAACGCGGCAGCAGAGAAGCATGAATGTTGAGGCAACCCAGTTTTCGCTTTGAAGCAGCGCCGGCCTCAACGCTCATCGCATCAAGCACCCATTGCGGCAACAGCAAGCCATAAGCCGCCACCACCATCGCGTCGGCCTGCACCGCAGCAATGGCTGCGCGTGCGTTGGCCGCATCTTCCGGGTATTTGCCGTCAAGCCGCAGACTGCGCGGCTGAGCCAGCGTCAGCCCAAGGCCTTGCGCCAATTGCTTGACAGGGGAGGCCTGCAATTTCATTCCGCGTCCAGCCGGACGATCGGGCTGGGTCAGCACCAGCGCGATGTCGTGGCCCGCGCCAAGCAGACGTTCTAACGCCATCTTGGAAAATTCTGGCGTTCCCGCAAAAATCAGCCTCAATTGCTTTCCTCACGCTGCGACTTGAGCATTTTGGTTTTGATCCGATTCCGCTTGAGTGGCGACAAATACTCGACAAACACTTTGCCCATCAAATGGTCCATCTCGTGTTGAATGCAGACAGCGAGCAGGCCTTCGGCCTCAGTCAGCCGCAACCGCCCCTGGCCATCCAGGGCGCTGACATGAACGGCGTCAAAGCGTTCAACCGAGTCATAAATACCGGGCACCGACAGGCAACCTTCTTCGTTACGATGTTTGCCTTCGCTGGTCCAGGTCAACACTGGGTTGATCAATACCAGGGGCTCATCGCGCTGTTCAGACACATCGATCACGATCAGCCGCTCGTGCTGGTCAACCTGGGTCGCGGCCAGACCTATGCCCTGGGCGTGGTACATGGTTTCCAGCATATCGCCCACCAGAGCCTTGATCCGTTGATCCACCGCCGCCACGGGTTTGGCAACGGTGTTGAGTTTGGGGTCGGGATAACAAAGAATGGAAAGTAGTGCCATGGGGTCTATTTTCGCAAGAAATATTGCCCAAACAAGTTCTTCAGTGCAGAATTGTGCGGAACAGCCCGCTTGAGGATCCGTATGAAAACAAAAAAGAAACCGCTGCAGTGCCTGGCAAGTACCCACAGCGTGCTGCTCACCGGGGCTTCGATTTGTTTTCTCAGCAGTTGGGGCTGGGCCCAAAACCTCCCCATCTCACCCCAGCAGCGCGCCACCGCCAACCAAGTGGTGCAAGCTGGCGTGCTCTTGAGTGAACTGGCGGCCAATGCGCCCGACAGCTACGCGGTCAAACGCGGCGATACGCTGTGGGCGATTTCTGGCGTCTTTCTCAAAACCCCCTGGCGTTGGCCCGAACTTTGGGGTATGAATCTGAATGAAATTGCCAACCCCCACCTCATTTACCCAGGCCAATCGCTCTACCTGGAAAAATCTGGCGGGCGGGCCCGTCTTCGGTTGAGCCAGGCCAACCTGGACGGCGTCTCCAGCGTCAAACTGTCACCCCAGATCCGCTTGGAAAAGCTCGCCGATGGCGCTATTCCGGCACTCAAAAGCAGCATGATCGAGCCTTTCTTGGCCGAGCCCCTGGTGGTCGACGCCAACGAACTCCAAGCTGCACCGCGCATCGTGGCAGCCCAGGAAGGGCGGGTCTTGCTCAGTCGCGGTGACCGCGCCTATGCCCGCGCGACCCATGAGGGCACCCTGGTCATGGGCCAGGGCTACCGGGTATTTCGCAATGCCACGCCTTTGCGCGACCCCGACAATGGCGAACTGCTGGGCTATGAAGCGCAATACCTTGGCAGGGCCGCCATGATCAGCAAAGAGTCGAGTCAGGACAGTAGCGACAAAGACGGGAAAATCCGAATCGACATTGTTCCTGCCACGCTGGACATCGTGTCGTCCAAAGAGGAAATGCGCGTGGGCGATCGCCTGTTGCCCGAACCGGAGCGCCAATTTCAGAGTTACACGCCGCGCGCTCCCGACGGCCCGGTCAGCGGCCGCATTGTCTCAATTTACGGCAGCACCGTGGTCAACGCTTCCCAAAATCAGGTGGTGGCGATCAACCGGGGACTGCGTAACGGGATTCAAACCGGCCATGTCATGGCTATTCTGAAAGACGGGGCGCGCCTGAGCGACCGCACCGACCCGGCCAAGCCCGAAATCAAATTGCCCGATGAGCGCAACGGTTTGTTGATGGTGTTCAAGACTTTCGACAAGGTTTCCTACGCCCTGGTTCTGGAAATCACTTCCAGCGTGAAAGTAGGCGACCGCCTGACCAATCCGCGCTAAGTCCACACGACCAACACCTGACCACCAGATGGAGCGCGAAGAACTTTCCGCCTGGTTGCGCCTGGTTTTAACCCCGGGGATTGGCAATGACACGGCCCGGCAACTGTTGTCCGCATTCGGACTGCCCCAGACTGTTTTCGAACAAAGCAGCACCGCTTTGAGCCAGGTCGCGACACCCGCCCAGATCAGCAGCCTGATGAGCGAGCCCGCAGAACTGGCGCAACAACTGGAAACAACTTGGCGCTGGTTGCATGATGCCGTCCCAGGCGGCGCGCCACGGCGGCGCATCGTCGTTTTGGGTGACCCGCTTTACCCCGAATCGCTGCTGACCCTCGACGACCCACCCTTGATGCTCTACCTGTTGGGGCGCGACCAGGCACTGGCAAATCATCTGAGTCAAAACATTGCGATTGTGGGCAGTCGCAACCCAACACCGCAGGGCGCAACCAATGCCCGTCATTTCGCCAAGGCCCTGCAACAAGCCGGACTCACTGTGGTGTCGGGCTTGGCCCTGGGCATCGATGGCGCAGCCCACGAAGGGGCGCTTGATGGCGCAGCAAGCGATGAATGGCCAACCATCGCCGTGGTGGGCACCGGTCTGGACCGGGTCTATCCCAAGGACCACAAGGTCCTGGCCCATCGGATTGCGCAATCGGGCCTGATCATCAGCGAGTATCTCTTGGGAACGCCACCCTTGGCCGCCAATTTTCCGCGTCGCAACCGCCTGATCGCGGGTCTGAGCTGTGGCACTCTGGTGGTCGAAGCCGCTTTGAATTCGGGCTCTCTGATCACGGCCAGGCTCGCCGCCGAACAGGGCAAAGAAGTATTCGCCATTCCCGGCTCGATTCATTCGACCCAATCCCACGGTTGCCATGCCCTGATCAAGCAGGGGGCCAAGTTGGTGGAGGTCGTCCAGGATATTCTGGAGGAAATCAACACAACTGTCGCGCGACAATATCCGTTCGATCCGCAGCCCATAGCAGAGCGCTCGGCAGCATCCAGCACCTTGGCGTCCATGGACAAAAGTCTGCTCAAAGCCCTGGGGTTTGACCCGGTGGGGCTCGACGCCCTGATGTCGCGCACCGGGCTGGACCCAGCCAGCCTACAGGCCCAATTGATGGCGCTGGAACTCCAGGGTCAGGTAGCTCGCTTGCCAGGCGCCCTGTTTCAGCGCCAGACTCGGATTTGAATCAACGGAGATTCAAAGACCTCCCCCTGCACCAGCGATTTTTCTGCGCTATATTGGGGTCATGTTTGAAGTGCTGATTTATGTTTATGAGAATTATTGGCGCGGTGATGCCTGTCCCGATCTCGACCAGCTGGAACGCAAATTAAGCACCGTGGGCTTTGAGGCTGATGAGATCGAAGCCGCCTTGATTTGGCTCAACGGCCTGAACCTGGCCGCCAAGGGTAGCCAACTGCCGCTGAATTTATCCGAAGCCCCTCACACCAGCCCGCTGGCGCAGCAATCGGCTAACAGCATGCGGGTCTATTCGGTGGCCGAACAAGACCAGCTGGGCTCAGAATGCCTGGGGTTCATCAGCTTTCTAGAGTCTTCCGGCGTGTTGCCCTGCGTCATGCGCGAAATCGTGATGGACCGCGCCATGGCCGCCAATGACGCACCCATGTCACTCGATGAGATCAAGATCATCATCCTCATGGTGTACTGGAGTTTCGGTGAAGAACCCGAAGCCTTGGTGCTCGACGAGCTGTGCGATGCCAGTTCGGATCGCTTAGCGCACTGAAATCAGACAGCAGCCCCGGAATTCGGGTCGTTCGGGTCTTCGTCTTTTTTGCCGGTACCGGGTTTGACCATGTCTTCGCGCTGGATGCCCAACCACATGGCAATGGCCGCAGCGACAAACACCGAAGAATAAATACCAAAGCAAATTCCAATGGTCAACGCCAGGGCAAAGTAATGCAGCGTGGCACCGCCGAACAGCAACATCGCCAAGACCATGATCTGGGTGCAACCGTGGGTGATGATGGTGCGGCTGATGGTGGAGGTGATGGCGTTGT
>CAXNKH010000102.1:0-6264 GCA_964202765.1 Burkholderiales bacterium
AGACATGGACATCAATTGTGGTGTGGTCCTTGACGGCGAAGCCAGCATTGCCGAGATGGGTCAGCTGATTTTCCAACGCCTGCTGGCATACGCATCAGGCGAGCCCACCCGCAGTGAAGAGCTCGATTTGGGTGACCATGAGTTCGTGCCGTGGAACATCGGCGTCATGAGCTAGGGATGCTGCACCGAGCTGATCCCGAAAGAATAGGGGTCAGAACCCAATTTCGTTTGGGTTAATGGGTCGCCGGAATGATGACTGTCCTGAATTGGGGTCTGACCCCCTTTCTTTCGAAAGGCCTTCGCCTGCAAACCGATCAGCTCAGGTTAGGATAAGTTCTAAGAGTTACCCCAAACTTCCTGGGCGGTTTCGATCACCAGCCGCAGTTTGGCGCGCTGTGCTTCTACTGCGATGTCGTTGCCGTGCACGGTGCTGGAGAAGCCGCATTGCGGCGACAAGGCCAGCTGATCCAGTGGCGCGTATTTCGCCGCTTCGTCGATCCGGCGCTTGAGCGCGTCCTTGCTTTCCATTTCGCCGAACTTGGTGGTAACCAGGCCCAGCACCACGGTTTTTCCCTTGGGCAGAAAACGCAGAGGGCGGAAGTCGCCGCTGCGGTCATCGTCGTACTCCAGGAAATAGGCGTCCAGATTCATTTCGCTGAGCAAAGCCTCGGCGACCGGCTCGTAATTGCCGCTGGCGGCATGCGTGCTCTTGAAGTTGCCGCGGCACAAATGCATGGCCAGGGTCATGCCTGGGGGTTTTTGGGCCACCACCAGGTTGATGAAGTTGGCGTAGCGGTGCGGCAGTTCATTCGGGTCGTCACCACGCAGACGCGCAGCTTCACGCATTTTTTCGTCACACAAATAAGCCAGGTTGGTGTCGTCCATCTGGACATAGTTGCAACCGGCCTCGGACAGCGAGCGCAGCTCGGCACCATAAGCATCGGCCACGTCCTGGTAGAACACGGGATCGAGTTCGGGGTAATGCTGCTGGCTGATGCCGGCCCGCCCACCACGGAAATGCAGCATGGTGGGCGAGGGGATGGTGACCTTGGCCACCCGGCTGCCACCCGGCGTGATCTGGCTTTTCAGGTAGTCAAAATCAGCGCGTTGGATGTCTTTGAGATGGCGCACCTTGTCAACCACGCGCATCACCGGCGGGGCCAGTTCCTGGGTTCCGTCAGGCTTGATGAACGTGACCGGAATGTCGGTCTTCACGCCACCGAGCTGCTCCAGAAAATCAATGTGGAAGTAAGTGCGGCGGAACTCGCCGTCGGTGATGCTTTTGAGTCCGACATCTTCCTGAAACTTCACGATTTCAGTGATGGCCCGGTCTTCAACCAGGCGCAACTGTTCGGCTGTGCTGTGTCCCTTGGCGTGGGACTCACGGGCTTCGAGCAGGTATTTCGGGCGTAAAAAGCTGCCCACGTGGTCGTAACGGGCTGGCAGTTGGGGGCTGGTCATTCACATCTCCATTTTTGGCTGAAGTGCCGATATTAGGGCAAGTTGACCCCGGGCCTTGCTAAACTGTGTCGCTCGCGTACGTTGTGGCTACGCGATTTGCTGCTAGGTATCTGGGGCAGATTTTCTGACCGGTCCAGTAAAACTTATATAGGAGACACATCTTGAAAAAAAGAACATTTCTCGGCGCCGCAGCTGCACTGGCCAGCCAGGCACTTTCAACTCAGGCGCTGGCCCAGGATAAGAAATTCAAAATTGGCCTGTTGCTGCCCATGACCGGGCCGTTCGCCTCGACCGGGCGTCAGATTGAAAACGGAGTGCGCCTGTACCTGGCGCAGTTCGGCACGACGGTGGCGGGTCGCCAGGTCGAGTTGTTGCTGAAAGACGACACCGGTGTGCCGGATGTGACCAAGCGCTTGGCACAGGAACTGGTGGTTCATGACAAGGTAGACGTGCTGGCCGGTTTTGGTCTGACACCACTGGCTTTGGCCACGGCACCGGTGGCCACCCAATCCAAGACGCCGATGGTGGTGATGGCAGCGGCCACGTCCATCGTGACGGAGGCTTCCCCGTACATCATTCGCACCAGCATGACGCTACCCCAGGTGACGCTGGGTGTTGCCGAGTGGGCACCTAAAAACGGTATTCGCACGGTGGTTAGTTTGGTCACTGATTACGGTCCCGGTCATGATGCCGAGAAAACCTTCCGCGAGCGCTTCTTGTTCAATGGCGGTCAGATGCTCGGCGAGCTGCGGGTGCCGCTGAGAAATCCCGATTACGCCCCCTTCCTGCAAAAAGTGCGCGATCTCAAGCCCGACGCGCTGTTTGTTTTTGTACCCGCCGGTGCCGGTGTGGCCCTACTCAAGCAGTATGCAGAACGGGGTCTGGACAAGGCGGGGATCCGGCTAATCGGTGAGGGCAGCGTGGCCGACGACGAATTTTTGAACGAGTTGGGTGACGTCGCGCTCGGTCTGGTCACTTCGCATCCCTATTCGGTCTCACATGACTCAGCGCTGAACCGCAAGTTTGTTGACGCCTTCATGAAGCAAAGCAAGGGCGTGCGGCCCAACTTCTTTGGCGTTGCGGCCTATGATGGAATGCGGGTGATTTTTGAGGCCATCAAGGCGACCAAGGGCCAGGGCGTCGGAGAGACGCTGGTCAACGCCATGAAAGGCCAGATTTTTGAGAGCCCGCGCGGCCCGATCTACATCGACGCCCAAACCCGCGATATCGTGCAAAACGTCTATATCCGCAAAGTTGAACGGGTCAACGGCCAGCTCTACAACATGGAGTTCGACGTGCTCAAAGACGTGAAGGACCCGGCCAAAACCAGGAAATAATCACCCCTGTTTCTGTCAGAATCAGGTGTTTTTGATAATTCACCCATTCCCTGTCAAACCTAAGGAATAGCAAGATGCAAAAGAGACAACTGATCAAGGTCGCAGCGCTAAGCGTTTTGACCTTGGCCGCAGCACAGGTCCTGGCCCAGGACAACAAGTTCAAAATTGGTTTGATTTTGCCGATGACGGGGCCGTTTGCCTCTACTGGCAAGCAAATCGAGGCTGCCGTGAAGCTTTACATAGCGCAAAACGGCGACACCGTCGGCGGCAAGAAGGTGGAGCTGATTCTCAAAGACGACACCAGCGCGCCAGACGTGACCAAGCGCATTGCCCAGGAATTGGTGGTCAACGACAAGGTCAATGTGTTAGCCGGCTTTGGCTTGACGCCACTGGCCCTGGCCACTGCGCCGATTGCCACCCAATCCAAAACGCCTTTGGTCGTGATGGCTGCGGCGACTTCCAGCATCACGCAAGCTTCCCCTTTCATTATTCGCACCAGTTTCACGCTGCCGCAAGCGGCTGTGGCGATTGCCGATTGGGCGCCTAAAAATGGCATCAAGACGGTGGTGACTTTGGTGACTGATTTCGGCCCCGGGATTGATGCCGAGAAGTACTTCAAAGAACGTTTGTTGTTCAACGGCGGCCAGGTGATAGAGAGTCTCAGGGTTCCGTTGCGTGGCCCTGATTTCGCCCCCTTTCTGCAAAAAGTGCGCGACCTCAAACCCGATGCGCTCTATGCCTTTGTTCCCTCTGGCGCGGGCGCGGCGCTGATGAAGCAGTTTGCTGAGCGCGGCATGGACAAATCCGGTATCCGATTGATTGGAACCGGCGACGTCACCGATGACGACATCTTGAACGCTATGGGTGATGTGGCCTTAGGGGTTGTGACTTCTCACCACTACTCGGCTTCGCACAATTCGCCATTGAACAAAAAGTTTGTCGAAGCTTTTGGCAAGGCCAACAAAGGTTTGCGGCCTAACTTCATGGCGGTCGGTGGCTATGACGGTATGCGTGTCATCTATGAAGCTGCCAAGGCCACCAAAGGCGGCAGCGGTGAGACGCTGCTCAACGCGATGAAGGGTCAGATTTTCGAGAGCCCGCGCGGTCCGATGTTCATCGATGCGCAAACCCGCGACGTGGTGCACAACATCTACATTCGCAAGGTGGAGAAGATTGATGGTCAGCTCTGGAACCAAGAGTTCGACACAATCAAGGACGTGAAAGATCCGGGAAAGAACAAGTAAGCGCTACGGCCCGGTCATGGGTCGCGGCCTGTGGGCCTGATTTAACTGGCAAGGGTCTGACAAGTCCCTTGCCATTTTTGCTCTGAAAAGCGAGTTCATGTTAACTATTTTGTTTGACGGCATTGCCTACGGCATGCTGTTGTTTATTCTGGCAGTCGGCCTGTCTGTGACCATGGGGTTGATGAACTTCGTCAACCTGGCGCACGGGGCTTTTGCCATGGTGGGAGGCTACCTCACCGTGCTCCTGATGCAGCGTCTTGGCGTGCCATTTTTGGTTTGTCTGCCCTTGGCCTTTGGCGGCGCTGCACTGCTGGGCGTGGTGCTCGAGCGCACGCTGTACCGAGCCATGTACAGCAAGCCCCATCTGGATCAGGTCTTGTTTTCCATTGGACTGACCTTTATGTCAGTGGCGGCGGTGGATTTCTTCATGGGTTCGCAGCAACAGATCATGCAACTGCCCGAATGGTTGCGCGGCCGTACCGAGTTGGGCGAGGGCGTTTGGACCCTCGGCATGGGCCATTACCGACTTTTCATCATCGCTGTCTGCGCTGCGCTGGCCATAGGCTTGCAAGCGGTTTTGTCGAAGACCCGTTTTGGCAGCCGGTTACGGGCATCGGTTGATGACCAGCGGGTTGCCGCGGGTCTCGGGATCAATGTGAACATGGTATTTGCCACTACTTTTGCCGTCGGCTCGGGCCTGGCCGGTCTGGGCGGTGCACTGGGGGCCGAGGTGCTGGGGTTGGACCCGACTTTTCCGCTGAAGTTCATGGTCTATTTTTTAATCGTCGTCGCGGTCGGTGGGACATCTTCCATTACCGGGCCGCTGTTGGCCGCGCTGCTGTTGGGTGTGGCTGACATGGCGGGGAAATACTTCATTCCCAAGCTGGGGGCTTTCATTGTCTATTCATTGATGATCGCTATTTTGATTTGGCGCCCGCAAGGCCTGTTTGTTCGATCAGGGGCTAAATCATGAGCTTGGCGACGACCTCCTTGCTCGAACCCTCGCGTTGGAAGGCATGGGAGCCGGTGTTTTGGGTTTTGGCTTTTGCATCGCCCTGGTTGCTGTCACGCCATGCACTCATCATCAACGAAATCGCCATCGTCGCGCTGTTCGCCATCTCACTCGATTTGATCCTGGGTTACACCGGCATCGTTTCGCTCGGCCATGCGGCGTTTCTGGGTTTTGGCGCTTACTCGGCAGCGCTGTTCGCCAAGCATGTGATGCCCGATCCACTGGTGGGCCTGGTGGTGGGCACCGCGGCAGCCACGCTACTGGGGGCGTTGTGCTCACTGACGATCCAACGGGGCACTGATCTGACGCGCTTGATGGTGACTTTGGGCATGGCCTTGATCCTGTTTGAGCTGGCCAATAAGCTCGATGGGTTGACCGGCGGTGCCGACGGCTTGCAGGGCGTGGTGCTGGGGCCGGTGCTGGGCCGCTTCGAATTTGATTTGAGGGGCCAGACCGCAGCCTGGTATTCGATCAGCGTCTTGCTGGTGTTGTTCGTGTTGGCGCGGCGTTTGGTTCATTCACCCTTCGGTGCAACCTTGAAAGCGATTCGCGACAACCGACTGCGTGCCATGTCGATTGGCATTCCGGTGACGTCCCGCCTGGCTGTGATCTACACCATCGCCGCCGGTGTGGCCGGTGCCGCCGGATCGCTGTTGGCGCAGACCACTGGCTTTGCCTCGCTCGACGTGTTTGCGCTGGAGCGCTCGGCCGACGTGATGCTGATGCTGGTGATCGGCGGCGTCGGCTGGCTGTATGGCGGCATTGCGGGTGCTGTGGTGTTCAAACTGATGCACGACGTGATCGCCAGCATCACCCCGCAGTACTGGACCTTCTGGATCGGTCTGTTCCTGGTGGTGTTGGTGTTGGTAGGCCGCGAGCGGCTGATTCGGCCCTGGACCTGGAAGTGGACGTGGATGGGGAGAGACAAGTCGTGAGCCAGTCAGACATTGTTTTGTCTACGCACGGACTGGTCAAGCGTTTTGGCGGCATCACAGCCACAGACAACGTCAGCTTGACCCTGCAGCGCGGCGCGCGCCACGCCCTGATCGGACCTAACGGCGCGGGTAAGACGACTCTGATCAATTTACTCACGGGCGTACTGGAGCCGACGGCGGGCAGCATCACGCTCGAAGGCGAGGACATCAGCGCCTTGTCGCCGCACCAGCGGGTGCACCGCGGCATGGTGAGGACGTTTCAGATCAACCAGTTG
>CAXNKH010000103.1:0-6259 GCA_964202765.1 Burkholderiales bacterium
GAGCTCACCCTCACCATCGACCGTCCCCCCCTCCAGTACGCCCTCGATGTAATTGGGTTCGCCCTGGCTTTTAAGGTACTTCACCACCCGGTGCACTTCTTCGTCGCTGACAAAAGCGCCGTGCACCCGTACCGGAAAACCGGTGCCACTGGCCATGTAGAGCATATCGCCCATGCCCAACAAGGCTTCAGCGCCCATCTGGTCAAGAATGGTCCGGCTGTCGATCTTGCTCGATACCTGGAAGGAAATCCGAGTCGGAATATTGGCCTTAATCAGGCCGGTGATCACGTCCACGCTGGGACGCTGAGTTGCCAAAATCAGATGGATACCGGCAGCCCGGGCTTTTTGTGCCAAGCGTGCGATCAGTTCTTCGATCTTCTTGCCCACCACCATCATCAGATCGGCCAGTTCGTCGATCACCACCACAATGTGTGGCAGTCGATCCAGCGGTTCGGGCGACTCAGGCGTCAGGCTAAAGGGGTTATATAGGAACTCACCGTGTGATTTGGCCTCGTCAATCTTGTGGTTGTAGCCCGCTAGGTTGCGCACGCCCAATTTGCTCAAGAGCTTGTAGCGTCGCTCCATTTCGGCCACGCACCAGTTCAGTCCGTGAGCAGCTTGGCGCATATCGGTCACGACCGGCGCCAACAGATGCGGAATGCCTTCATAAACCGACATCTCCAGCATCTTGGGGTCGATCATCAGCAAACGGACATCACGCGCCTCGGCTTTGTAGAGCAGGGAAAGAATCATGGCGTTGATTCCCACTGATTTGCCCGAGCCAGTGGTACCAGCCACCAGCACATGGGGCATCTTCGCCAGATCGACCACCACGGCGTTGCCCACAATGTCTTTGCCCAAGCCCATGGTCAGCATCGATTTGGCTTCGTTGTAGACCTGGGAACCTAGAATTTCAGACAGCTTGATGGACTGCCGCTTGGCATTGGGCAACTCCAGCGCCATGTAGTTTTTACCAGGAATGGTCTCGACCACCCGGATCGAAACCAGGCTCAGAGAACGCGCCAGATCTTTCGCCAACCCTACGATTTGCGAACCCTTGACACCCGTGGCCGGTTCGATTTCATAACGGGTGATGACCGGACCAGGCGAAGCCAGGACCACCCGAACCTCGACCCCAAAGTCCCGGAGTTTTTTCTCTATCATGCGGCTGGTCATCTCCAGCGTTTCATTGGCCACCTTTTCCTGGTGGTTCGGTGCACCATCGAGCAAATCGACCAGGGGCAGCTTGGAATCGGGCATCTCGCTGAACAGGGGCTTTTGCCGTTCCTTGGCCACGCGATCACTCGGTGGCAGGGGCTGAATCAGCACGGGCTCAATCACGATCCGGACCCGGGGATGCGGATGGTGCTCTTCAATTTCAACAATCTCTTCGCGCTCCAGTGCGGCCTGCTGACCCAATACCTGGTCCTGCTCGCGTTCGCGCTTCTCGCGCCGGGATTGCACCAAACCATAAAGCTTGGCACCGATGACTTCGGCCACCTGGCCCCAAGAGAATCGAAACACCAAGGCCGATCCCACCACAGCCAGTGCCACACAGACCAGGGCAGATCCCAGGAAACCCAGCCACTGGACTGTTACGGGACCTACAAAATAGCCCAAAACGCCACCAGCCCAACCCGGCAAACGAGACTCCAGGCCGTGCAAGCGTGACCATTCCATGGCGCTGCTGGCCGACAGCAGAACAAACAAGCCAGACCAAAAAGCCAAACGTCCCGACGCCAAGCGACGCCCCAGACCAGGGGCTGATGGCGGCCCGGGTTCAGGCAGCTTGGGGCCGCGCACCCAGCGAGCCAGCGCTGTCAACCAAGTTCGGACACCCGCAATCCAGCACCACCAGACTGAAAATCCAAGGAGGAAATAGCTGAAATCAGCCAGCCAAGCACCCAGCCGACCGACCAGGTTTTTCATGGCCGGGCCCGAGCCCGAAGTCGACCAAGCCGCATCCTGTGTCGAGTAGCTCAACAAGGCCAATAGCCACAGGGCCAAAAGCACCAGACCGGCAATCAAGCCCAACTCCGTGGCAAAACGCCACCAGCCCGAGCGTTCCGATACGCCGCCACTGGCACGGGATGAATTCAAAGTGTTCAGCGAATAGGTCATGTCTTTACCAATGCAGTCGCAAGCTTAACCCAAGCCACCCGCCCCCGGGGAATGAACCCATCCGCTGGTCGGTCAGTGATTTCTTACAATCAACACCAATCCAAGTCCAGCACCTTGACCCCCAAGTTCTACAAAGGTTTTTACGATGTCAGTTTTCAAGCATGCCAAAGTCCTCATTCTGGGCTCAGGCCCGGCTGGCTACAGCGCCGCCATTTATGCCGCGCGCGCCAACCTCAGTCCAGTCCTGGTGACCGGCATCGCTCAGGGCGGTCAACTGATGACCACCACCGACGTTGACAATTGGCCCGCCGATGTGGACGGGGTTCAGGGACCGGAGTTGATGCAGCGTTTTCAGGCCCATGCCGAGCGCTTCAACACCGAAATCGTATTCGACCACATCAATGCAGTCGATCTCAGTCAGCGACCCTTCACGCTCCAAGGCGACAATGGTCAATACACTTGCGACGCGTTGATTCTGGCGACCGGAGCCTCAGCCAAATACCTGGGACTCCCCTCAGAGACGAGCTTTATGGGGCGGGGCGTGTCGGGCTGTGCCACCTGCGATGGCTTTTTCTACCGCAATCAAGTCTGCTGCGTGGTGGGCGGCGGCAATACCGCTGTGGAAGAGGCGCTGTACCTGTCCAATATCGCGTCCAAGGTGTACCTGATTCACCGGCGTGACAAGTTCAAGGCTGAGCCGATTCTGGTTGACAAGTTGATGGACAAAGTCGCTGCCGGAAAAATTGAGCTTAAAACCTTTTGCACCTTGGACGAAGTGCTCGGCGATGCCAGCGGCGTAACCGGAGTACGTCTGAAAAAAATTGCCAATGCAAGCACCGAAGACATCGCCTTGCAGGGCTGTTTTATCGCCATTGGGCATTCACCCAACACCGACATCTTCCAGGGGCAGCTGGAAATGAGTAACGGCTACATCGTCACCCAATCAGGCCTCAAAGGGTTTGCCACCATGACCAGCATCCCAGGCGTTTTTGCCGCCGGTGACGTGCAAGACCATGTCTACCGTCAAGCCATTACCAGTGCCGGCACCGGCTGCATGGCCGCCCTTGACGCGCAGCGGTTCCTGGAGCAAGACTGATCTGCGGGGTCAGGGCAGCGGCCTGTTTCGCAAGAGAGGTGAATTCATTTATAATCCGAAGTTCCGTTTGATTCCCCCCTTGTACCAAGGTAGGGATTGAGCTTCAGGGTTACCGCCACCCTTCACTTGGCGAGGTTTGGCTGAATCACCAGCGGACAGGCTCTATGGCCCGGCCGTGACAGTGTCAGCTGTTTAAAAAGTATCGGAGTGTCCTGATGGCACGCGTATGTGAAGTAACGGGCAAAGGCCCGATGGTGGGGAACAAAGTCTCCCACGCCAACAACAAAACCAAGCGTCGGTTCCTGCCGAACCTGCAATATCGTCGTTTCTGGGTCGAAACAGAAAACCGTTGGATTCGTTTGCGAATCTCCAATGCGGGTCTGCGTTTGATCGACAAGAATGGCATCGACTCCGTGCTCGCAGATCTGCGTTCACGTGGCCAGGCTTGAAACTTTGTGGGACAGGCCCTTAGCTCTGTCCTCAACTGAACCAATAACTTTGCGAGACAGATCTTTAGCTCTGTCCTCAACTAATTAAGAGGTATTTATATGGCCACCAAAGGCGGACGCGAAAAAATCAAGCTGGAATCTACGGCCGGTACCGGTCATTTCTACACCACCAGCAAAAACAAGAAAACCATGCCGGAGAAAATGGCGATCATGAAATTTGATCCCAAAGCTCGCAAGCATGTTCAATACAAAGAAATCAAACTGAAGTAATTCCGTCTTTTCACCCACAAAAAAGCCCGCTATCAGCGGGCTTTTTCTATTGTGCCAAAAGTCCTGTCTTATTGTGCTGTTCAGGCCCGAACCGTACGCAGCTTCAAAGAGAAGTCGCGCAATACGGCAATGCCACTCTCTTCAGCACGATGGCACCAGGCTTGCAAATCAGTCAGCAACTGCTCACGTGAACGTGTGGTGTTGAGCCAGAGCTGGCGCAACTCTTCGCGCATGGTCACCAACTTATCGAGTACGGGCGAAGCTTCACGCGCCTTGACCAAAACCGGCAAGGCGCCTGCAGGGATACGGTCAATGTCGCGGTGCAACCAACGGCTGGCCGTCTTGATGACGAAGGCATCGGCACTGCGCGCCTTGAGCACATCGACTTCGTGTTTGAACGCTTGCTGCACACCTTTGGCGTAGCCAGCCATGATCTCGTAACGGTTGGCGATCAGCGCTTCCAGCGTTTTTTCATCAGCCACCGGCTTGATGTTGCCGTAAGCCAACTTGGGGGGTGTCTTTTTGACCTTGGCCAGCCCGGCCATGCGCAACAGACAGATGTACATCCAGCCAATGTCAAACTCGTAGGGCTTGACCGACAACTTGGCCGAAGTCGGATAAGTATGGTGGTTGTTGTGCAGCTCTTCTCCCGCGATGATGATGCCCCAGGGCGAGATGTTGGTGCTGGCCTCAGGAGAGTCGAAATTACGGTAACCCCAGAAATGGGCCGCACCATTGATGATGCCTGCAGCCATGATGGGGGTCCAAGCCATGTGCACGGCCCACACCGTCAAACCGGCAATACCAAAAAATGCCAGGTCCAGAATCATCAACAGGCCGACGCCTTGCCAGGAAAAACGGGTGTAGAGATTGCGCTCGATCCAGTCATCCGGCGTACCGTGGCCAAAACGCGCCATCGTTTCCTTGTTCTTGGATTCAACCCGGTACAACTCGGCACCCTGCAACAGCACGGTCTTGATGCCGTAGATATGCGGGCTGTGCGGGTCATCGGCCTGTTCGCACTTGGCGTGGTGCTTGCGGTGAATCGCGGCCCACTCCTTGGTCACCTGGCCCGTGGTCAACCACAGCCAGAGACGGAAAAAATGCGAGGCAATCGGATGCAGATCAAGGGCGCGGTGCGCCTGGTGCCGATGCAAATAAACCGTCACACTGATCATGGTGACATGGGTCGCCGCCAAGGTAAACAAAACAATTTGCCACCAGGTAAAGTCCAGCAGGCCGTGGCTTAACCACTCTAATGCAGCATTCAGCAAAGTCCAGTCGGGCAACAACATAACTAAAGTGTCTTTCTCAGTGAGGTTTAAATGCACGGCAGCCACCTGCTGCAATGTTCGGATTCTAAGGCCTGGCCGAATCCCTGGCTAACAAGATTTACCTTGGTTAGCCTGAGGAATACAGCCAAAATGAAAAAAGGCCTATTTTTTCTCAAAAACTGCCGCAAAGAACCCATCGGTGTGGTGGCGATGTGGCCACAGGCGCAAATAGCGCTGACCATTTTCGCCCCCGGTGCACAGGGTTGCGGCTCCCTGCACTTTCAGATCTGCCAAGATTTCGCCCGCATCGAGCGGGGTGAAGTCGCCATGTTCAGCAGCAAACGATTCGGCGATGGCTTCGTTTTCCTGCGTCAGCAAGCTACAGGTGGCGTAGACTAACCGACCCCCGGATTTTAACATACGGGCGGCGCTGCGCAAAATAGCCGACTGTTTGTGGGTCATTTCCTCAACGGACTGCGGACTTTGGCGCCATTTCAGGTCGGGATTACGCCGCAGTGTGCCCAGCCCCGAACACGGTGCATCGACCAGCACCCGGTCAATTTTCCCCGCCAAGCGCTTGACGCGGTCATCGCGCTCATGGGCAAGAGCGGCCGGATGCACATTGGACAAGCCACTGCGCGCCAGCCGCGGCTTGAGGGCATCAAGCCGATGTGCCGAGGTGTCAAAAGCGTACAAGCGCCCGGTGCTGCGCATGGCCGCGCCAAGGGCCAGGGTTTTGCCACCCGCTCCCGCGCAGAAATCCACCACCATCTCGCCGCGTTTGGCATCGACCAAGAGCGACAGCAATTGCGAGCCTTCGTCCTGTACCTCAAAAGCGCCACGCGTAAAAGCCTCGAGCTTGTTCAATGCCGGCTTGCCCTGTAGCCGCAAACCCCAAGAAGAATAAGGCGTAACGACCGACTTGATGCCGGCTAGTGTCAACTCTTGTTGCACCTCCTCGCGCTTTGAATTCAAGGCATTGACCCTCAAGTCCAGTCCAGCGCCCCGGTTCAGGCTCTCCGCCAGCAACCAGAATTCCTCCTTGAGTT
>CAXNKH010000104.1:0-6254 GCA_964202765.1 Burkholderiales bacterium
ATCCGAAAGCTTTCATCAAGGTAGGGGTCGTTGATCAAGCCTTTCCAGCCCACCGTGGTGCGTGGTTTTTCGAAATAAACCCGCATCACGATTTCCAAGGTGTCAGCGTACTGGTCACGCACCTGCTTGAGTCGCCGGGCATAGTCCACTGCGGCAACCGGATCGTGGATCGAACACGGGCCGATGATCACCAGCAGCCGGTCGTCTTTGGCCGCCATGATGTTGTGAATCGAGCGGCGTGTGCTGGTGATCAGGCTTTCGACCGCTGTGCCACGGATCGGGAAAAACCGGATCAAATGTTCGGGTGGCGGTAACACGGTGATGTCCTTAATGCGTTCGTCGTCGGTCTGGCTGGTTTTATCGACCGGGTTCGCATACCAGATATCGCTGCTGCTGGTGGCTTTGGAATTCATCACATAGCTCCTATTGAGTTGAGGTCCCCGCACATGGGCTTCATAACACGGTCTCCGGTCCCCAAGCTGGGGGATTTGCACATAAAAAAACCGCCGGCGAGGCCGGCGGTTTTTTTAGATTCAGGACGTTTTATTTGACTACGTTCAGAACTCTCTACCGCCGGCGGCGTTTGAGATCCAAAAATAAGAAAAATAAAAAGAAACCGAATTCATGATGGTCACTGTAACACAGCGGGCTTAGGCGGTTCCGCCCACCGTCAGGCCATCAATGCGCAGACTGGGCTGGCCGACACCGACGGGCACGCTCTGGCCTTCTTTGCCACAGGTACCGACACCGCTGTCAAGCCTCATGTCGTTGCCTATCATGCTGACGCGGGTCAGGGCATCGGGACCATTGCCAACAATCGTTGCTCCTTTAACCGGGTAAAGGATTTTCCCGTTCTCAACCCAAAACGCTTCGCTGGCAGAAAACACGAATTTGCCCGACGTGATGTCAACCTGGCCGCCCCCAAAGTTGGTGGCGTACAGGCCTTTTTTGATACTGGCCACAATTTCTTCAGGCGCTTTGTCGCCGCCCAGCATATAGGTATTGGTCATGCGCGGCATCGGCACATGGGCATAGCTTTCACGGCGGCCATTGCCGGTGGGCTTGACCTTCATCAGGCGGGCGTTCATGGCATCTTGCAAATAGCCCTTGAGCACACCATCTTCAATCAGCACATTGCGCTGGCTGGTGTTGCCCTCATCGTCCACATTGAGTGAGCCGCGGCGCTGATCGAGGGTTCCGTCGTCTAGCACGGTCACCCCTTTGGCGGCAACCCGCTGACCTATACGCCCGGCAAAAGCACTGGAGCCCTTGCGATTGAAGTCACCTTCAAGGCCGTGGCCAATGGCTTCGTGCAGCAAAACGCCGGGCCAACCCGGGCCCAACACCACCGTCATGACGCCGGCAGGGGCAGGGCGTGACTCCAGATTCGTTAGAGCGGCCCTGACCGCCTCAAAGACATAGCTGGTGATGCATTCTTCGTCGAAATAATCCAAGCCAAAACGACCGCCGCCACCGGCAGAACCCACTTCGCGTCGGCCATTTTGTTCGGCAATCACGGTGACCGAGAGCCGCACCAGGGGCCGAATATCGGCGGCCAGCGTGCCATCGGCGCGCGCCACCAGCACCACATCATGTTCACAAGCCAGACCCGCCATGACCTGGGCCACGCGCGGATCCTTGGCCCTGGCCAGTTGCTCGACCCGCTCCAGCAGCTTGACCTTGGCCGTGCTGCCCAGGCTGGCGATCGGATCCAGTCCAGAATAGAGGGAGCGAGCCGCAGCGATACGTGACTTGGGGGTCTTGACGCGGCCAGCCTGGTGGGCGCTGGAAATGGTTCGCACGGTGCGGGCTGCATCGAGCAGGGACGCCTCGGAGATATCGTCAGAGTAGGCAAAAGCGGTTTTTTCACCACTCACGGCCCGCACGCCCACGCCCTGGTCGATGCTGAAAGAACCGGTCTTGACAATGCCTTCCTCCAAACTCCAGCCTTCGCTGCGGGTGGTTTGAAAGTACAGGTCGGCCTCGTCCACTTGGCGCGCCTTGATTTCAGCCAGCGCGCGGTTCAGATGCGCAGGAGTCAGGCCAAAAGGCGTCAGCAGCAGGTCTTGGGCCATGGCCAGACGTTCGAGGGTGGGTTCAAGAGAAATCATATTGCTATTTTAGTGGGGGACAGCCATTGCAAAATGGCACCATCGTCGAGTTCAGCCAGACCAGCGGCACTGGCAGCTGCAAAAACATCGCGCGCCGCAGCACCCAAAGGACCACTAAAGCCCAGCTCGGACGCGGCCTGCAGCGCCAATCGCGTGTCTTTTTCCAGCAGACTGAGGTGAGCGCGTGGCGCAAAATCTCCCGCCAAGGCTCTGCGCATCCGGTCTGAGCCGATCCAGCTCTGGCCACTGGACTGCTCCATCACCTCCAGGGTTCTGCCCATATCCAGCCCCATCTGATTAGCCAGTGCCAAGGCCTCTGCCGCACCCACCAAATTGATCCCAGCCAGCAGGTTGTTCACGAGCTTGGTGCTAGCGCCGTCGCCGACGCGCTCACTGATGCGAAAAACTCGGGACGACAAAGCAGCCAGCAGGGCGGCGTTGCTTGAGAACACCGCGTTGTCACAAGCCAGCATCAAGCTCATGGAGCCTTCACGCGCCCGCGCTGGCCCGCCCGACATGGGCGCATCGATGGCGTGCAGTCCGAGCTGATTCAAACGCAAGGCCAAGTCTTGCACCACTTGCGGCGCCAGCGTCGGGCACAACAAAACCGAGACCCCCGGCCTGAGCCTGGCAGCCCAGCCCCCAGGGCCAAACAGCGCTTGTTCGCTTTGCGCCGCATCAACCACACAAACGATCAGGGCCTGGCAATCGAGTTCTGTGCTGGCGGCTGGGTCCAGCCACAAAGCGCCCAGTGCCTGCATCCTTTGGGTCTTGGCTGCATCGATATCACTAACCCGCACTGGCCAGCCTTGGCCCAACAGGTTCTCGGCCATGGCGCCCCCCATATTGCCGACACCCACCACAGCGACGGGGAATTTCACTGTACTCATGACTGCACCAACCGTTTGGAGCGGGCGATCGACATCAGAATGCCCAAACCCAGGCCCAAAGTGACCATGGCCGTACCACCATAACTGATGAAAGGCAGGGGCACGCCCACCACGGGTAACAGACCCGAAACCATGCCCATATTAACCATCGCGTAGGCAAAAAATATCAGAGTCACACTGCCGGCCAATAAACGAGAAAAAACGGTGGACGCCTGCGCAGCGATGTTCAAGCCCCGCAGGACCAGAAAAATAAAAGCAGCAATGAGCAACAGATTACCCAGCAGGCCGAACTCCTCCCCATACGCTGCAAAGATGAAGTCGGTGGTGCGCTCGGGGATGAATTCCAGATGGGTCTGGGTGCCCTGCATAAAACCCTTGCCAAAGAATCCACCCGAGCCAATCGCAATCATTCCCTGAATGATGTGAAAACCCCGACCCAGTGGGTCGCGTGAGGGGTCGAGCAGGGTGCAGATACGTTGCTGCTGGTAATCATGCAGCAGCGACCAGCGTACGCCGTCGGCGCACAAAGCGGGCTCGAACAACACCAGCAACAGCACGCCGACCATACCGAGCAAGACCGGTGGTACGATCCAACGCCAGCGCAAGCCAGCGAAGAAAATAACCGAAAGTCCCGCCACTCCAACCAGGATCGCCGTACCCAGATCGGGCTGCCTGACGATCAATGCAATCGGTAGCGCCAGCAGCAACAAGGCCACCCCGAAATCAAGCAAGCGCAACTGGCCTTCGCGCTTCTGGAACCACCAGGCCAGCATCATCGGCATGGCAATTTTGAGAATTTCGCTGGGCTGGATGACGATACCCAGATCGACCCAGCGCCGAGCGCCCTTTTTCGTGATACCGAAGATCGCCACAGCCAACAACAGGCCTATCCCCAACACATAAAGCGGCACGGCCAAGGCCATCAAACGTTGGGGTGGAATTTGGGCCACCCCAAACAGGATGGCACCAGCGATCAGCATAT
Source organism: Burkholderiales bacterium (assembly GCA_964202765.1). Classification (GTDB taxonomy): domain Bacteria; phylum Pseudomonadota; class Gammaproteobacteria; order Burkholderiales; family Burkholderiaceae_C; genus CAXNKH01. The sequence continues at coordinate 3,984 of CAXNKH010000104.1, forward strand.
TGCGGCCATGGTTCACAAAACGGGTGCCGTGGTCAAACCCTGAGGAGTACATGACCAGCAACCCGGCACAGGCCAAAATAAAAATCACAAAAGCCAGCGGAGCGTCAAAGCCAGTGAACCAGGGTTTGACGCGCTGAAAAAGTGAGTAACGCTCAAATACAACGGGCATCCTAGGATTATCATGCGCCAGCCCGTTTTGCCTATACTTCACAAGGCATCGATTTGACAATTTTCTTGAGTAATGGATGCTCAAAGCAAGGCGAACCCGTGTTAGACCCAATTTCAATAATTGAAACCCAAGCACATTGGCATCTGGTTTTCTCCAAACCACGTCAAGAATGGCGCGCCATGGACAATCTGACCAAACAAGGCTACACCGTCTTTTTGCCCACCCTGCTGGTTGAAAAAATCCAGGCCGGACGCAAGCACGAATCGGTTGAGGCCTTGTTCCCGCGCTACCTGTTTATCCAGCTCGACAACATGATCAGCAACTGGCTCCCGATCCGCAGCACCCTGGGCGTGGCCAGCCTGGTTCGTTTTGGCAACGACTATTGCCGTGTGCCTGAGACCATCGTCTCGGGTCTGATGCAAGCCGAGCAAATCAAAAAGAATTTTCTGGAGCCATCCGACGCAGTCAAAGTAACCGCTGGCCCTTTCAAGGGACTCGAAGGCATCTACCAGCAGGCTGATGGTACCCAGCGTGTGCTGGTGCTGATGCAGCTCTTCTCCAAACCACAAACCATTTCCTTGCCAGTGACTGACGTCAGACCCGTTGCAGCTTGAACGTTCGATCCGGACCCGTCCCTAGTCCGCAGGGTAGATAAATCCCCACGCCATGGGACAATAGGCCCATGTTTTTATTGTTTGAAGAAGCCGGAAAAATCATGGCCGGTCGGTTGCTGTCGGAGGCGGATTCCTCGGCACAGGTCGAACTCGACAGCGGCAAACGCGTCAAGGTTAAGGCCGCCAATTCGCTCTTGAAGTTTGACAAGCCAGAACCGGCCGCGTTGCTCAGTGCCGCCCAGGCCATTAGCCAAGCCATCGAACTGGAGCTGGCTTGGGAATTCGCCCCTGAAGTCGAGTTCGGCTTTGTCGAGCTGGCACAGGTCTATTTCAGCGACAAACCCAGCTTGGAACAGCAGGCCGCCGCGTTGCTTCGCCTGGCTGAGGCCCCCCACTATTTTCGACGTGCCGGCAAAGGTCGTTTTCGCAAAGCCCCGGCCGACATCATTGCCCAGGCACTGGCGGCGATCGAAAAGAAAAAACAGGTGCAACAACAAATTGAGCAATGGGCCCAAGAACTGAACCAGGGGATCTGCCCGGCACCGGTTCAGGAGCAGTTGTACAAAATACTGTTCAAGCCCGACAAAAATGCACCCGAGTACAAGGCCGTGGTCGAAGCCTCGCGTGCCAGCCACACCGCGCCACTGGCCTTGCTGCAACAAGCCGGTGCCATCAGCTCACCCTACCAGTTCCATTGGCAACGCTTCCTGTTCGAAAACTTTCCCAAAGGGATAGGATTCCCTGCGCTGCAAGCGCCCTCTATCAAGGAGACCTTGCCAACCGCAATGGTGAGGGCCTTCTCGATCGATGACTCGGCTACCACCGAGATCGATGACGCCTTGTCCCTCCAAGGTTTGGGCAGTGGTACCGTCGTTCTGGGTATTCACATTGCTGCTCCGGGTCTGGCGCTGCAACCGGGTGACGCAATTGACCAGGTGGGCCGCGCACGCTTTTCAACGGTCTACATGCCTGGCTTCAAAATTACCATGCTGCCCGATGCCGTGGTGCAAAACTACACCCTGCAGGAGGGGAACAATTGCCCGGCGGTATCGCTCTACCTGACACTGGACGAAGCTTCACTGGAAATACGAAACTCCGAGACCAAGCTGGAGTTGGTTCCGATTGTGGCCAATTTGCGCCACGACCAGCTCGACTCTCTGGTGACCGCGCAATGGCTGGGGCAAGCCGGTGCCTCGGTGTCAACTGACCCCCAACCCATGAGCGAGCTGCGTCCCACCCTGAGTTTTATCTATCGGTTGGCTCAAGGACTGAAAGCCCAACGTGAACAGGTGCGGGGCAAACCCGAGACCTTTAATCGACCGGACTACAACTTCAGACTGCTCGGGCTTGAAGGCAAGCAGCCCTGCGGCGATGAACAAGTACAGATCAGCGTACGCCAACGGGGCGCGCCGCTCGATTTGATAGTGGCTGAATGCATGATCCTGGCCAACAGCACCTGGGGCAACTGGCTGGCCGAACTCGGGGTGC
>CAXNKH010000105.1:0-6193 GCA_964202765.1 Burkholderiales bacterium
CGCTCCATGTCGCAAGGTCGTGCAACCTACACGATGGAATTCAAGCATTACGCGGAAGCTCCGCGTAACGTGGCTGAAGCCATCATGGCGGCACGGGTTAAATAACATGTTTGCGGGACAGTACGTGGCCACACGAAGTGGGCAAGCCCTGTCCTCAAGGGGATATGTTTGTGGGATAGTCCGTAGCCCAACGAAGTGGGCAAGCTCTGTCCCCAACTGATTATTAAAGCTGTCTGCGACGATGTGCCGCCCTGTTCCCGTGCGGGGCGAACCAGCAACATCGTGCAAACATTAAACCGATACACGGGAACTAGCTCTTTTGGAGAAATGAAAAATGGGAAAAGAAAAATTTGAACGTACCAAGCCCCACGTCAACGTGGGCACCCTTGGTCACGTTGACCACGGTAAAACCACGTTAACGGCGGCCATCACTTCGGTGCTGGCGGCAAAGTTCGGTGGCACGGCCAAGGCCTACGACCAGATTGACGCGGCGCCCGAAGAGAAGGCCCGCGGCATTACCATCAACACCGCCCACGTCGAGTACGAGACCGCCAACCGGCACTACGCTCACGTTGACTGTCCTGGTCACGCTGACTATGTCAAGAACATGATCACCGGTGCCGCCCAGATGGACGGTGCTGTGCTGGTTTGCTCGGCTGCCGACGGCCCCATGCCCCAGACCCGTGAGCACATTCTGCTGGCCCGTCAGGTCGGCGTGCCTTACATCATCGTGTTTCTGAACAAATGCGACATGGTGGACGACGCCGAATTGTTAGAGCTGGTTGAGATGGAAGTGCGCGAGCTGCTTGACAAGTATGATTTCCCGGGTGACGCCACCCCCATCATCCACGGCAGCGCCAAGCTCGCCCTGGAAGGCGACAAAGGCCCGCTGGGCGAAGAAGCCATCATGAAGCTGGCCGATGCACTGGACAACTACATTCCCATGCCAAAGCGCGCTATTGACGGGGCTTTCTTGATGCCGGTGGAAGACGTGTTCTCCATCTCGGGCCGTGGCACCGTGGTGACCGGTCGGGTTGAGCGCGGTATTGTCAAGGTTGGCGAAGAGATCGAGATTGTCGGCATCGCTGACACTCAGAAAACCATCTGTACCGGTGTCGAGATGTTCCGTAAGCTGCTCGACCAGGGTCAGGCTGGCGACAACGTGGGTATTTTGCTGCGTGGCACCAAGCGTGAAGACGTGCAGCGCGGCCAAGTGCTGTGCAAGCCCGGATCGATCAAGCCGCACACCCACTTCACCAGCGAGATCTACGTCTTGTCCAAAGACGAAGGTGGTCGCCACACGCCATTTTTCAACAACTACCGCCCCCAGTTCTACTTCCGTACCACGGATGTGACCGGTGCGATCGAGTTGCCAGAAGGCAAGGAGATGGTGATGCCGGGTGACAACGTCACCATCACGGTCAAGCTGATCAACCCGATTGCCATGGAAGAAGGCCTGCGTTTCGCGATTCGCGAAGGCGGCAAGACCGTGGGCGCCGGGGTGGTTGCCAAGATCATTTCCTGATGTTTTGTGGGACAGACCGCAGCGACGCGAAGCGCGCCAGCTCTGTCCTCAACTGATTAAGTAGGGGCGTAGCTCAATTGGCAGAGCGTCGGTCTCCAAAACCGAAGGTTGATGGTTCGATTCCTTCCGCCCCTGCCACCTGATCTGAAAGTCGGGTGAGTGAATTTCAGGCCCGCCAGTCATGGCGGGCTTCAGCGTCTTAAGGGCGTTGTTTTTGAATTGATTTGAAAGCGTGAGAATAGAAAAATGACGACGTCACAAGTTGAAACTGTCAGTACCGGGTTAGACAAAGCCAAACTGGTGGCGGCCGCGGCATTGCTTTTGGGCGGGCTGGCGTCGTTTTATCTCCTGAGCAAGCAAGGACCGGTGTTGCAGTGGGTTGTACTGCTGCTGGTGCTGTCAGCCGCGGTGGGCGTGTTTTTTAGTTCAGAGCCGGGTAAAGAGTTGTTTGCTTTCGGGCGTGATGCCTGGCGCGAAGTTAAGAAAGTGGTCTGGCCGGCGCGCAAAGAGGCGATTCAGATGACGGCCTATGTTTTTGCTTTCGTTGTGGTCATGGCCTTGTTCCTGTGGTTGACTGACAAGACGCTCGAGTGGTTGTTCTATGACCTGATTCTGGGATGGAAAAAATAATGACTGATGTTGTAGCTAGCTTGATGGCCCAAACTCCGGCCGTTGCGGCGGCGTCGAGCAACCCGGACCTGCGTTGGTACGTGGTCCATGCCTATTCGGGTATGGAAAAAGCGGTTGAGCGCAACATTTTGGAGCGCATTTCGCGCTCCGGCATGGAGAATAAATTTGGGCGCATCCTGGTTCCGATGGAGGAAGTGGTTGAGATTAAAAATGGTCAGAAAAAGACCACTGAGCGCAAGTTTTTTCCAGGCTATGTGCTGGTGGAAATGGTCATGAATGACGACACCTGGCACCTGGTAAAAAACACCAATAAAGTGACCGGTTTTGTGGGTGGCGCGAAAAATCGTCCGGCGCCGATTTCTGAAGCTGAAGTTCAGAAAATCGTCAACCAGATGCAAGAGGGTACGGAAAAGCCGCGGCATAAGGTTGAGTTTGTGGTGGGTGAGTATGTGCGGGTCAAGGATGGTCCGTTCACCGACTTCAATGGTTCGGTGGAAGATGTGAATTACGACAAAAGCAAAGTGCGCGTGGCGGTCACGATTTTTGGCCGCTCCACCCCGGTTGAGCTCGAGTTTTCGCAGATCGAAAAAACTTAAATTAAAAACATTGTGGGACAGACCGCAGCTACGCGAAGCAAGCCAGCCCTTTCCCCAGCTAGATAAGAATTGTGGGATGGACCAAGATTTGCGTAGCAAATCAGTTCTGTCCTCACCAAGATAAAATTTCGCATTTTCCGACTCGGTGCGAATGGTTGAAGTGAGTCGTTAACCCCGGGAAGCCCGGACCCCTGGTGGGCGAAGGCGTTATTACCCGTAAGGAGAAAAGCATGGCGAAAAAAATCGTCGGTTTTGTGAAGCTGCAAGTTCCAGCAGGCAAGGCCAATCCATCGCCGCCAATCGGCCCAGCACTGGGTCAGCGCGGTTTGAATATCATGGAGTTCTGCAAGGCGTTCAACGCCCAGACCCAAGGCATTGAGCCCGGTACACCGCTGCCGGTGGTGATTACCGCCTTCGCGGACAAGAGCTTCACCTTTATCATCAAGACGCCGCCCGCGACCTCGATGATCAAGAAAGCCATCAAGTTGGACAAAGGTTCGGCCAGGCCGCACACTGACAAGGTTGGCAAGATCACCCGCGCTCAGCTCGAAGAAATCGCCAAGGCCAAAATGAAGGACTTGACGGCAGCTGATCTGGATGCAGCCGTTCGTACCATCGCCGGCTCTGCCCGCTCGATGGGCGTGAATGTGGAGGGTGTTTAAATGTCCCAGCTCACCAAAAAACAAAAAGCCGTACAAGGCAAAATTGACAGCAACAAGCTGTACGCCCTGGCCGATGCCCTGAGCCTGGTCAAGGAATGCGCAACGGCCAAGTTCGATGAATCCATCGACGTGGCGGTTCAGCTTGGAATCGACGCCAAGAAATCCGATCAGGTGGTGCGTGGCGCCGTCGTGTTGCCCAACGGCACCGGCAAAACCAAGCGTGTTGCGGTGTTTGCCCAAGGTGCCAAGGCTGAAGAAGCCAGGGCTGCCGGCGCCGACATCGTCGGTATGGACGATCTGGCTGCCATGGTCAAGGCTGGCGACATGCCGTTTGACATTGTGATCGCAGCACCTGATGCTATGCGCGTGGTCGGTACGCTGGGCCAGATTCTGGGCCCGCGTGGGTTGATGCCCAACCCCAAGGTCGGCACGGTCACGCCGGATGTGGCAACGGCAGTGAAAAACGCCAAAGCCGGTCAGGTGCAGTTCCGTGTTGACAAGGCCGGCATCGTGCATTCGACCATTGGTCGTCGCTCGTTCGACTTGGACAAGTTGCAGGGTAATCTGGTGGCATTGGTGGATGCCTTGACCAAGGCCAAGCCTGCGTCAAGCAAGGGTGTGTATTTGCGCAAGATTGCGGTTTCGTCAACGATGGGTGTCGGTGTCCGGGTGGACATGCAAACCCTCGCGGCTTAAACGCAAGAGATTCTGGCTGCCTGCAAGGGTGGGTGGCCTGAAGTGGTGGGCTGTTCGGGTTGCAAAGTCCGGGCAGGCCATCCAAGACCGTTGGTGTGCACAGCGTAAGGGTACGGATTGCACTTAATCAAGAAGCCCAGGGTTCGCCCCGAAGCTTTGACCAACGCAGATGGCGATCCCACTGCTATGGATTCGTTCCAATAACAGTTGGTCGCTGCAATGTGGCGTGTTGGAAGGTGAAGGGCGGATAGCCCGACCGACCTGCACATTTTAAGGAGTAGACCTTGAGTCTTAATCGCAGTGAGAAAGAAGCGGTCATTAGTGATGTGACTGGCCTCGCCGCAAAAGCTCAAACGCTCGTGATAGCGGAATACCGTGGCATCACGGTCGCTGACATGACCAAACTGCGCAACAACGCGCGCAGCAATGGCGTGAGCCTGAGTGTGTTGAAAAACACCTTGGCCCGCCGTGCTGTCGCAGGTAGCGCATTTGAAGTCGTGGCCGACCAGATGACCGGTCCGCTGATCTATGGTTTCTCTGTTGATGCAGTCGCTGCCGCCAAAGTGGTGGCCGAGTTCGCGAAAACCAATGACAAATTGGTGATTCGTGCGGGTGCATTTGCCGGGAAGGCCTTGGACGTGAACGGCGTGAAGCAATTGGCAAGCATTCCTCCCAAGGAAGTGTTGCTGGCACAGTTGCTGGGCTTATTGCAATCCCCGATTTCGCGTACGGCACGTGTGCTGGCGGCGATCGCGGAGAAAAAAGGCGCTGGCGTGGCAGAAGTTGCCGCCGAAGCAGTTGCGGCTTGATTGCCAGCAGCGTGAGATAACCAAAATGAAACTTTGCAGGACAGTCCGAAGCATAGCGAAGCTCTGTACCCAACTATTTAGGAGATGAAAATGGCATTCGATAAAGACGCATTTTTGACCGCGCTTGACAGCATGACGGTCATGGAACTCAACGAACTGGTGAAAGCCATCGAAGAGAAATTTGGAGTGAGCGCAGCAGCCATGTCGGCGCCTGCAGCAGGTGGTGGCGCTGTCGCTGCTGCGGCTGAAGAGCAGACCGAGTTCAACGTGATGCTGCTCGAAGTTGGCGCCAACAAGGTGTCAGTGATCAAGGCGGTTCGCGAAATCACCGGCCTGGGCTTGAAAGAAGCCAAAGACCTGGTCGATGGCGCACCTAAAGCTGTCAAAGAAAGCATTGCCAAGGCTGACGCTGAATCTGCCAAGAAAAAGCTGGAAGATGCCGGCGCCAAGGCCGAATTGAAATAATCGATTCTGGCTCCAAGGCTGGGTGCTCGAGCAGGGCTCCCAGCCTTTGGTGCTTGTAAGAGCACACTCATAAACCGGTTTTGGGGCCGGTTTCCCAGTAAGCCGAAAGGGCTATGGAAAATCACCCGAGACGATTTTTGAGTGTCTTCTGACCCCGACTGCAGAAGATGCCTTGGTTCGGGTTGCGTGCAATGCGCAACCGTCCGCCAATGGTTGGTAGTGGCCAATCACCAAGCTGGTATGAGACACGGATGAACGTGCTCAGACCTTCAGTCGCCTAGGACCCCCAGGATTCCTCAGTCTTTGCCCGGAGATCTCATGGCTTATACATATACAGAGCGCAAGCGGATTCGAAAAAATTTCGGTAACCGTGACAGCGTGATCGAAATACCGTACCTGTTGCAAATGCAGAAAGATGCCTACACGGCTTTTTTGCAAGCCGACTCAGTGCCTAAAAAACGCACGAACGAGGGACTGCAAGCCGCTTTTGATGCCGCTTTCCCCATCGTCTCGCACAATGGATTCGTCGAGATGAAGTTTCTCGAATACAACTTGGCCAAGCCTGGTTTTGATGTGCGTGAATGCCAGACCCGAGGTTTGACTTTCGGCTCTGCGGTGCGGGCCAAGGTCCAGCTGATCATTTATGACCGTGAGTCCTCGACCTCCCAGAACAAGGTGGTTAAGGAAGTCAAAGAGCAAGAGGTCTACATGGGCGAAGTTCCGCTCATGACCAACAAGGGCTCATTTATCATCAACGGCACCGAGCGAGTCATTGTTTCCCAGTTGCACCGTTCGCCCGGCGTGTTTTTC
>CAXNKH010000106.1:0-6185 GCA_964202765.1 Burkholderiales bacterium
CGCAGACCTTGCAACAAGGCAATCAAGCCCAGAAACATGACTGACACCAGCCAACCAAATCGTTGGGGAATCGTCTCACGTTGACGTCCTGCAGCCGACAATCTCATTCGAACTCCCTTCAGTGCCAGAGAAGATGCAGGGCGACGCTACCCAGACCAAAGCCCACTCCAAAGGGCCGCATCGACTTTCGGGGCTGAGTGTAACTGCTGCTACTTTCGGGTCGGCGGCAAGTCGGTGCAGCTACCGTGGACCACTTCAGCCGCCAGACCGATCGACTCACCCAGCGTGGGGTGGGCATGAATGGTCTTGCCTATATCAACCGCATCGGCACCCATCTCAATGGCCAGGCCAATTTCACCGATCATGTCACCGGCATGGGTACCAACGATGCCGCCCCCTACGATGCGGTGAGTAACCGCGTCAAACAGGAGCTTGGTAAAACCCTCGTCACGGCCATTGGCAATGGCTCGACCCGAGGCAGCCCAGGGAAATAAGCCCTTCTCCACCTTGACGCCTTGCGCTTTGGCCTGCTCTTCGGTCAGGCCAACCCAAGCCAACTCCGGGTCGGTGTACGCCACGCTGGGAATGACGCGGGCATTGAATGCGGCACTCGCCAATTTGGCATTGCCTTGCTGTTCTCCGGCAATCACTTCAGCCGCCACGTGGGCTTCGTGTACGGCTTTGTGCGCCAGCATGGGTTGGCCCACGATGTCACCAATCGCAAAGATATGGCTGACGTTGGTTCGCATCTGTTGGTCAACGTTGATAAAGCCACGGTCGGTGACGGCAACGCCAGCCTTGTGCGCACCGATTTTTTTGCCGTTCGGACTGCGCCCCACCGCCTGCAGTACCAGGTCGTAAGTTTGCTTTGCGGGTGCACCTGGCCCCTCAAAACTCACCTCAATGCCGGACTTGGTGGCAATGGCTGCCACCGTTTTTGTCTTAAGCATGATGTTGTCAAAGCGTGGCGCATTCATTTTTTGCCAGACTTTGACCAGGTCGCGATCTGCGCCTTGCATCAAGCCATCGAGCATCTCAACCACATCGAGCCGTGCGCCCAAGGTGCTGTACACCGTCCCCATTTCAAGGCCGATGATGCCGCCGCCCAAAATCAGCATGCGTTTGGGGTCATGACCCAGGGCCAGGGCGCCAGTGGAATCGACCACCCGGGGGTCCTCAGGCATGAAAGGCAGGCGCATGGCTGAAGAGCCAGCGGCAATGATGCAGTTCTTGAACCCTATGATCTGGTTGCTGCCGCTGAGTTCTTGTGCCGGCCCGCTGGTTTGCGCCACTTGCAGATGGTGGCTGCCGACAAAGCTGCCAACGCCGCGCAGCACAGTGACCTTGCGCATTTTGGCCATCGCAGCCAAACCACTGGTGAGCTTAGCAACCACTTTGTTTTTATGCCCAAGCAACTTGGCACGGTCCACCACGGGCTCGGTAAAACTCACACCCAGAGCGGAGAAGTGCTTGACTTCGTCCATCACCGAGGCCACATGGAGCAAGGCCTTGGAAGGGATGCAACCCACGTTCAAACAAACGCCACCGAGTGCAGCATAGCGCTCGACCAACACCACGTGCAAACCCAGATCTGCGGCACGGAAAGCGGCCGAATAGCCGCCCGGTCCCGCGCCCAGCACCAGCAAATCGCACTGCAGGTCAGCCGTTCCATCAAAGCCGGCGGCTGACTGAGTCGTACTGACGGGCGGAACAGGGGTGACGGGAAGAGGCTGACTTGGCTGCTGCGTGTCCGCCGGGATGGTTTGCGCAGCAATTTCTGCCACTTCAAGCTGCAGCAAGACAGAACCTTGTTTGACTTTGTCTCCGAGCTTGACTCTCATCTTATGAATCACGCCGCCATGGCTGGACGGTATTTCCAGCGAGGCTTTGTCGCTCTCCACCGTGATCAGACTTTGGTCGGCCGTGATGCTGTCACCCGGTTTAACCAGCAATTCGATCACTGTCACCTCTGCGAAGTCACCGATATCAGGGACTTTGATTTCTAAAATTGCCATAAATACCTGCTTCGTTTTAAAGTAAGACCCGACGGAAATCGGCCAGTAACTGGGTCAGATAAACGTTAAAGCGGGCGGCCGTGGCACCATCAATGACCCGGTGGTCGTAGCTCAAGGACAACGGCAGCATCAAACGCGGAATGAATTCCAGGCCGTTCCAGACCGGCTCCATCACTGCCTTGCTGATGCCCAAAATTGCCACTTCTGGCGCATTGATGATGGGGGAGAAATAACGCCCCCCAATACCGCCGAGGGATGAGATCGAGAAGCAGCCCCCGGTCATGTCAGCAACAGCCAGTTTGCCGTCGCGGGCTTTTTTAGACAGCTCGCTGAGTTCTTGCGACAACTGAGCAATCCCCTTGCGATCAGCGTCGCGCAGCACCGGAACTACCAAGCCGTTAGGTGTATCGGCCGCAAAACCAATGTGGTAGTACTGTTTGTAAACCAGCTGCTCACCATCGAGAGAGGCATTGAATTCGGGAAATTTCTTCAGCGCAACCACACAGGCCTTAATCACAAAAGCCAGCATCGTGATTTTGGCCGCAGGCCCATCACTTTGCTCCGAGTTGAGCTTGACGCGCAGGGCTTCGAGCTCAGTGACGTCGGCATTGTCATGGTTGGTGACGTGCGGAATCATGACCCAGTTGCGGTGCAGATTGGCGCCACTGATCTTTTTGATGCGCGACAGATCCTGCCTCTCAATCGGCCCGAATTTGGCGAAATCGACTTTAGGCCAAGCCAATAGACCCAGATTTGCCTGCCCCGACGCCGCACTGCCTTGCAAGCTGCTGGCACGGGTTTGAGTGTCGCCAGACATCACCGCGCGGCTGAAGTGTTGCACGTCTTCCTGGGTGATGCGTCCCCTCAAGCCGGAACCCTTGACCTCTTCGAGGGGCACACCAATTTCACGCGCAAACTTGCGTACCGAAGGTGAGGCATGGGGCAATTGACCCGGGGTGAGCGGCGGTTCATTTGGCAAGGCCGGTGTGGTCGCTGGCATTGGCGTTGGCATGGATGCGGCCACAGTCGGCGTGGTCATTGGTGCCGTAGCTGGAACTGGCGCAGCGCTGACGGGCTGCACTACGGGGGCGCTGGCTGGCGCAGCTGGCAGGTTAGAGGCCGCCTCAGCGCTTTCTAACAACAAAACCAGCGAGCCTTCACGCACTTTGTCTCCGAGTTTCACCAAGACTTCCTTGACCACACCAGACTGGCTTGAAGGAATTTCAATGGATGCCTTGTCGGACTCCACCGTGATCAGTGACTGCTCGGCCTTGATCGTGTCGCCTGGTTTGACCAGGACCTCGATCACCGAAACCTCAGAAAAATCGCCAATATCAGGGACTTTGATTTCTATTACTGCCATAGCTGCCTCATGCGTAAAGCGGATTGATCTTGTCAACCTTGATGCCGTATTTTTTAATCGCCTGCGCCACCTTGGCCACAGGCAGGCTTCCCTCTTCGCTCAAAGCTTTCAAAGCCGCGACCACGATGTAGTGACGGTTCACCTCAAAATGCTCGCGCAATTTGGATCGGAAGTCGCTGCGGCCAAAACCGTCGGTACCGAGCACCTTGTAGGTTCGACCCTTGGGGATAAATGACCTGATTTGCTCGGCGTAGGCCTTGATGTAATCGGTTGAGGCCACCACCGGTCCATTGTGTTTTTCAAGTTGCCGAGAAACGAAAGACGTGCGTTGTTTGTCCGTCGGATGCAACAGGTTCCAACGTTCACAGTCTTGCCCATCGCGAGCGAGTTCGTTAAAGCTGGGGCAACTCCAGACATTGGCGGCAACGCCCCAGTCTTGCTCCAGCAATCGCTGAGCCACCAGGGATTCACGCAGAATCGATCCAGAACCCAGCAACTGAACCCGTGGCGTCAGTTTGGGACCTTCTTGGCACAGGTACATGCCCTTGATGATCTGCTCCTCAGTTCCGGCGATCAAGCCCGGCATCGGGTAATTTTCATTGAGCAAGGTGATGTAGAAATAAACATCATCCTGGCGTTCCACCATGCGCTTCAGGCCATGGTGCAGGATCACGCCCACTTCATGGGCAAACGTCGGGTCGTAGCTGATGCAGTTGGGTATGGTGCTGGCCAGCACATGACTGTGCCCATCCTCATGCTGCAGTCCTTCGCCATTGAGCGTGGTGCGGCCGGATGTGCCACCCAGCAAGAAACCGCGCGCCTGCATATCGCCAGCAGCCCAAGCCAGATCGCCGACACGCTGCAAACCAAACATCGAGTAATAGATGTAGAACGGCACCATGATGCGGTTGCTGGTGCTGTAGGACGTCGCGGCGGCGATCCAGCTCGACATGCCACCCGCTTCGTTAATGCCTTCTTGCAGGATCTGACCTGATTTATCTTCCTTGTAATAGCTCACCTGCTCCTTGTCCACCGGGGTATAGAGCTGGCCCTTGTGGTTGTAGATACCAATCTGGCGGAACAGACCCTCCATGCCGAAGGTTCGCGCCTCATCGACCAGAATGGGGACAGCTCGCGGGCCCAATTCCTTGTCACGCAACAGAATTGTCAAAAATCGGACATAGGCCTGGGTGGTGGAAATTTCACGCCCAGCCACCGTGGGCTCCAGCACCGCCTTGAAAACATCCAACTCAGGTACCTTGAGTTGCTCATCGGCCTTGGTTCGGCGATGCGGCAGGTAACCCCCGAGCGCTTGGCGCCTTTCGTGCAGGTACTTCATCTCGGGTGTGTTGTCTGCCGGTTTGTAGAAAGGCAGACTGGCCAGTTGGTCATCAGGGATCGGGATATTGAATCTATCCCGAAAAGCCCGAATGTCATCTTCAGTCAGCTTCTTGGTCTGGTGCGCGGTGTTCTTGCCCTCTCCACTTTTGCCCATGCCAAACCCTTTGACCGTCTTGATCAGCAAGACCGTGGGCTGTCCCTTGTGGTTCACCGCTTGGTGGTAGGCGGCATACACTTTTTTCGGATCATGGCCGCCGCGTTGCAAGCGCCAAATATCCTCATCACTCATCTTGGCGACCATCTCCAAGGTCTTGGGATTTTTTCCAAAGAAATTCTTTCGGACAAAAGCACCATCGTTGGCTTTCATGGCCTGGTAATCCCCATCGACCGTGTCCATCATCAGCTTGCGCAAGTCGCCGTCCTTGTCCTTGGCCAGTAGCGGCTCCCAGTAACTGCCCCACAACAGCTTGATCACATTCCAGCCAGCACCGCGAAACTCGCCCTCGAGTTCCTGAATGATTTTTCCGTTGCCCCGCACCGGGCCGTCAAGTCGCTGCAAATTGCAGTTGATCACGAAAATCAGGTTGTCAAGATTTTCACGCGAGGCCAAGCCAATGGCCCCCAGGGATTCGACTTCGTCCATCTCACCGTCACCGCAAAAGACCCAAACCTTGCGGTTCTCGGTATGGGCAATACCGCGGGCATGCAGGTATTTCAGAAATCGGGCCTGGTAAATCCCCATCAACGGGCCCAAACCCATCGACACGGTGGGGAACTGCCAGAACTCCGGCATTAATTTGGGGTGGGGGTAGCTCGAAATCCCCTTGCCATCGACTTCCTGGCGGAAATTCAGCAGCTGTTCTTCAGTCAAACGGCCCTCTAAGTAGGCACGGGCATACACACCTGGCGAACTATGACCCTGGATATAAAGGCAATCCCCCCCATGGTTTTCGCTCTCAGCGTGCCAGAAATGGTTGAAGCCAGCGCCGAACATATTGGCCACCGAGGCAAAAGAGCTGATGTGACCTCCCAAGTCCCCGCCGTCTTCGGGATTGAACTGGTTGGCCTTGACCACCATCGCCATGGCGTTCCAGCGCATATAGGCGCGCAAACGCTCTTCAATTTCCAGATTGCCCGGACAAGGTGCTTCCTTTTCGGTTTCAATCGTATTGACATAGGCCGTGTTGGCCGAAAACGGCATGTCGATGCTGTTCTGGCGCGCATGCTCGAGCAACTGCTCAAGCAGGGCATGGGCACGAAGCGGTCCTTCGTGCTCGATCACGGCCGACAGGGCCTGCAACCACTCACGGGTTTCCTGCGTGTCTTCCTTGACCGTCGCGGTGGATATCTTCTCTTGTGAAGCTGACATGGTGTTCTCTTGGTATCGACGGTATTTTGTACCGCCGTCATTTTCTATGGTGTGCGGAGTTTCTCATAATTCTTATTTAATTTCGAATTATGCTTTT
>CAXNKH010000107.1:0-6159 GCA_964202765.1 Burkholderiales bacterium
GAAAGCATGAATCCTGCCGATACGGGCGTCGCCTTCCGGTTGGGCCATCGGAAGGACCTCTACTGTCAGCTGTTGTGTTCCACGCTGAATTTCCCAAACCTGGGGCAGAGAATCGAGCTGTTGAACCGAATTACGGATCAATTCGCGCAACTGCGCGGCATCGCGTATTTCCCTGCCGTCCACTTTGAGCACACGGTCACCGGCACGCAGCCCAGCTTGCTCGGCGGCACCACCAGCCATGATTTCACCCATCAGCGCCGGGGAAAAAGGGGCAAGCAGTCCGATTTTCCGAAACAGCTGGCTATCGACTTCGACCGCCTGTAACGAGCCCAACTTGAGTGTCACTTCACCCGAGTCATGCTTGGACCGCTCGAAAAGCAGGCGCACGCTTTGCCCCTGTAACGCACCCTGGGTTAGCAACCAACGCAGGTCATCAAAAGAATCCACGTCCCGCAGTTCCTGGCCCAGCAATCCCCCTTGCTTGACCCACTCGCCGCCCCGCAGGCCGGCTTGCTGAGCGACAGAACCCGCGAGCGGACTGGCCAGCACGGCTTTGGGCAAGTCCACTCCGCCCCAGTGCACGAGGCTGTACAACAGCACGGCCAGGGCCAGATTGGCCAAGGGGCCGGCCGCAACGATGGCGACTCGGGAGCGCAGGCGCTGTTGATTGAAAGCCAGATGGCGCTCCTCTGGGGCCACCGGCGCTTCCCGCTCGTCGAGCATCTTGACGTAACCACCAAATGGAAAAGCACCCAGGACAAATTCGGTGGAATTGCCTTTGACTCGCCAGCGCAACAGAACCTTGCCAAAACCAATCGAAAACCGCAACACATTGACACCACAGGCCCGAGCCATCCGGTAGTGGCCATATTCGTGGACTGCAATCAACAGCGCCATGGCCACGACAAAGGCAAGAACGGTCGTCATCGTGAAACGGGGTTAGGCCCCGACTCTCCCAACCACCTCAAAAGCCAGCGAACGTGCCTGCTCATCGAGCGCGAGCAAGTCGTCCAGCGAATGGGGAGCGGGCGGCGACAAAGCCGATAGTGTTTCGGTATTCACATGGTGAATCTGGTCGAACCTGATCCTTCGATCGAGGAAAGCCGCAACCGCTACTTCGTTGGCTGCATTGAGCACGGCCGTGCTGCCCGCTGGTCCCCGCAAAACCTCCCAGGCCAGCGCCAGACCTGGAAACCGTTCAAGGTGAGCTGCCGAATCCAAAGCCTCGAAACTCATATCGGCCAGAGCACGGAAATCCAGGGCCTGGGCACCAGACACCATGCGAGCGGGCCAGGCCAGGCCGTAGGCAATAGGGACCCGCATGTCCGGCGTTCCGAGTTGCGCCAGAACCGAGTGATCTTTGTACTGAACCATGGAGTGAATGATGCTCTGGGGATGGATCACCACCTCCAGTCGATCCGGGGCCAGTCCAAAAAGATAGTGCGCCTCAATCACTTCCAGGGCCTTGTTCATCATGGTGGCCGAGTCCACCGAGATTTTTCGACCCATGACCCAATTCGGGTGAGCGCAAGCCTGCTCCGGCGTCACCTGGTGCAAGGTCTTGGGATCACGGGTCCTGAACGGCCCACCCGAGGCGGTCAGAATGATCTTGTCGATCTGATCAGCCCAAGTCCCCGAATCAGCCGGCAGCGATTGAAAAATTGCCGAATGTTCACTGTCT
This sequence comes from Burkholderiales bacterium, assembly GCA_964202765.1. Taxonomy (GTDB): domain Bacteria; phylum Pseudomonadota; class Gammaproteobacteria; order Burkholderiales; family Burkholderiaceae_C; genus CAXNKH01. Next base: position 1,682 of record CAXNKH010000107.1, read on the forward strand.
ATCGGCAGCAAGGTAGCGCCACCCTGGGCCACCGCTTGCAGGAATACCTCGGCCCCGACCACCAGGGCTTCTTTATTGGCCAACAACAAACGTTTGCCCCTGCGCGCTGCGGCCAGGCAGGGCGCCAGGCCTGCAGCCCCGACAATGGCCGCCATCACGGTATCGACCTGTTCATGCGAGGCCAACTCAGCAATCGCGTTGGAGCCGTTCAGGACTTCGGTCTTCAGGCCCAACTGCTTCAATTGAGTTGCGAGTTCGCGGCCGTGGATCTCACTGGCCATGGCAACAAAACTGGGTTTGAACTGCGCACACTGGCGCAGCATCAGATCAACACTGCTGGATGCGGTCAGTGCAAACACCTCAAACTGATCCGGGTGAAGGGCCACCACCTCCAGGGTGTTCGCACCGATAGAGCCGGTGGAGCCCAAAATGGCAAGGCGTTGCTTCACCATGTGGGCATGCTGTGCAGCATCATGGCCAAGGGCAAGGTGGGCAACAAGGCATCAACCCGGTCCAACACCCCGCCATGACCCGGCAGCAATTGACTACTGTCCTTGACGCCGGCGCTGCGCTTGATCAGCGACTCCACCAGGTCTCCCACCACACTCATCGCCACCATGAAAGCCACAGCCAGCAGGAAGAACCACCAACCTCGTGCAATCAACAGACTGTAAAGACTGGGCACGCTGGACGAACGGTCTAACAGGTACCAGCCCACAGCCAAAACCAAGACCCCGACGAAGCCGCCAGCCACCCCTTCCCAACTTTTCCCCGGACTGATGGCCGGTGCCAATTTACCAGGACAAAAACGGCCGCCCCAACGTTTACCTGCGAAATAGGCAGCGATATCGGCCACCCACACCAACATCAGAGTCGACAACAGGAAATTGATACCCACAAGCCAGGCTTGGGCCATGGCCAGCCAGGACAGCCAGAGCACGAACAGTCCAGCGATTATTCTTAAACTAGGCGGCAGCCGAGTCCAAGCAACGGCCCCACCGCGCAACAACCAGGCGGCTGCGAGCACCCAGAAAGCGGCACTGAGCTGCCACAGCATGGGCAGGGCTTGCTTATGCCAACCCAACCCCCAAGCTGTAGTGCAAAGCAGCATCAACAAAACACCGAGCAAAAGGGAAGAAACAGGCCCCAATCCATTGAGGCGACCCCACTCCCAGGCACCGCCCGCCAGCAACACCAGGGTGATGGCGAAGAAAAAAGTGGGCACCGGATAAAACAGTGCGGGCAACAAAATCAGCAGCAACACAATGGCCGTGATGACTCTTTGCTTTAGCATAAAATTGTCCGCGGTGAGGTTACTGCCAACATCAGGTTTCAAGCCTGTAGCTGAGCCGAGGTCTTGCCATAGCGCCGCTCACGCTGATTGAACGCTGCGATGGCGAGGCCCAATTCATGGTCGTCAAACTCAGGCCACAACTTGTCACTGAAATACAACTCGGACTACGCGGCCTGCCACAGCAGGAAGTTACTCAGACGCATCTCGCCGCCGGTTCGAATCAAGAGATCAGGATCACCGACATGGGCCAAGGCCAGCGAGTCGGCCAAAGTCTGCTCAGTCACAGGCTGACCTGTTGCCACCAAGTGGGTAGCAGCCTGAGTGATGTCCCAACGTCCACCATAGTTGAAGCAGACATTGAGGATCAACCGCTGGTTGGCCGCCGTTTCACTCTCGGCGCTCAGCATCCCCTGTTGCACCTTGTCTGACAAGCCGGCAGTTTCGCCCACAAAGTGAATTTGTACGCCTTGATTTTTAAGTTTTGGAACTTCGCGTCCCAGAACCAGCAGCATCAGTTCCATCAGGCCTGACACTTCTGCTGCTGGCCGTTTCCAGTTCTCGGATGAAAACGCAAATAAGGTCAGGACTGAAATTCCCCGCGCAACACAGGCCGTGACACAGCGCTCAAGTGCAGTCACGCCTTGCTTGTGACCCGCCGCCCGTGGCAGGAAACGCTTGGCAGCCCAACGGCCATTGCCATCCATGACGATGGCAATGTGGTGCGGTATTTGACTCATGGCGCCGACTTCTCAGACCGCCATCAGGTCTTGTTCTTTGGCAGCAACCAGGTGGTCAATTTCAATGATGTGACGGTCAGTGACTTTTTGGATATCCGTCTCGCTGCGTTTTTGTTCGTCTTCCGAGGCCAGCTTGTCTTTCACCAGCTTTTTTACCGATTCATTGGCATCACGGCGCAGATTACGCACCGCAATTTTGGCGTTTTCGCCCTCATTCTTGACCACCTTGGTCAACTCCTTTCGACGCTCTTCACTCATGGCGGGCATGGGAACACGGATCAAGTCCCCCATGCTCGAGGGGTTGAGCCCCAGATCACTGTCCCGAATGGCTTTTTCAATCTTGGCACCCATGCCTTTTTCCCAGGGCTGAACACTGATAGTCCTGGAGTCCAGCAAGGAGACATTGGCCACTTGCGAAATCGGCAACAAGGAGCCGTAGTAGTCGATCTGAACCGCATCCAACAGGGCTGGATTGGCACGTCCGGTCCGGATTTTGGTGAGATTGCTTTTGAAAGCCACAATGGACTGATCCATTTTTATCTCAACTGTTTTCCTGATGTCGTTTATGGGCATGCTGCTTAACCTCTGACTTATTTTTTTAAAATTTTAATGAGCGCTGTTCGAGCGGACTCAGGCATAGACCAGGGTGCCTTCGTCTTGTCCTAGGACCACTCGTTTTAGAGCGCCCGGCTTGAAAATTGAAAAAACCTTGATCGGTAATTTTTGGTCTCGGCACAGCGCAAACGCCGTGGCATCCATGATGCCCAGTTGCTGAGAAATGGCTTCATCAAAGGAAATTTTACTGTAGCGGGTCGCTTTCGGATTCAGCTTGGGATCAGCAGAATACACCCCGTCCACCTTGGTCGCTTTAAGCACCACTTCAGCCCCAATTTCAGCGCCGCGCAAAGCGGCTGCGGTATCGGTCGTGAAAAACGGGTTACCGGTTCCAGCGGCAAAAATAACGACCTTGCCCTCTTCCAAATACTGCAAGGCTTTGGGTCGGATATAGGGCTCGACCACCTGCTCAATGGCGATCGCGGACATGACGCGCGCGATCAGACCCGTCTTGTTCATGGTGTCGGCCAAGGCCAGGGCATTCATCACGGTGGCCAACATGCCCATGTAGTCGGCAGTGGCCCGATCCATGCCAACCGCCCCACCAGCGACTCCTCGGAAAATATTTCCCCCACCAATCACAATCGCGACCTGCACTCCCAGGCGCGACACTTCAGCCACTTCTTCCACCATCCGAAGAATGGTGGCTTGGTTGATGCCAAAAGAGTCCTCCCCCATCAAGGCCTCGCCTGACAGCTTCAACAAGATACGCTTGTGGACTGGTTTGGCTTGGATCATGAAGGTTTCCTCCTTGAATTGATGGAAATTGATCACTCTATCGCTACGGTTTTTCCGCTAAGGTCAGCTGCCCTGCTGGGCTGCAGCGACCTGGGCCGCCACTTCCGCCGCAAAATCATCTGTTTTCTTCTCAATGCCCTCTCCAACCACATACAGCGTAAACGCCGTGACGGTGGTTGCGGCGGCTTTGAGCATCTGTTCGACAGTTTGCTTGTCATTCTTGACGAAGGACTGATTGAACAAGGAGACCTCCTTTAGGAATTTTTGCACACCACCCTCGATACGTTTGGTGACAATCTCAGCCGATTGAACCGGCTTGCCTTCTGCCTGGGCCTTGACAGCATCTTCGGCAGCCTTGGCAGCAGCAACTGAACGCTCTTTGGCGACCAGTTCGGCAGACACATCGGCACTGGACAAGGCCACCGGCTTCATGGCGGCCACGTGCATGGCCACATCTTTGGCAGCAACTTCATCACCCGTGAATTCAACCACGACTCCAATACGGGTTCCGTGCAAATAGGTCGCCAATGAAGCACCCGAATCAAAACATTTGAAACGACGAAAACTCATGTTCTCACCAATTTTTCCGATCAGGCCCTTGCGAACGTCTTCCAAGGTCGGCCCAAAACCGTCCTGACTGTAAGGCAAGGCAGACAGTGCAGCCACATCGGCGGGCTTGTTCTTTGCAATCAGTTCGGCCGCAGCCGAGGCCAGCGCCAGAAAACTGTCATTCTTGGTGACGAAATCGGTCTCGCAGTTGACTTCCAACAAGGCGCCGACAGCGCCGTTCATGTAGCTCGTCACCACACCTTCAGCGGTGATGCGCGACGCGGCCTTGCCAGCTTTGCTGCCGAGCTTGACGCGCAACAGCTCTTCTGCCTTGGCCATATCGCCACCAGCCTCGGTCAGTGCTCTTTTGCATTCCATCATGGGAGCATCGGTCTTGCCACGCAGTTCAGCCACCATGCTTGCGGTAATTGCCTTCATTTTTATTCTCCATCATCAATTCAACATCATTACATTGGCAGGATGGATCCAGAATTGCACCGCAATCTTGCTCCACCCCAGCCCCGTGGGGCTCAATAACTAAAAAA
>CAXNKH010000108.1:0-6136 GCA_964202765.1 Burkholderiales bacterium
CAATTCCTTGGCACGGAAATCACGGAAATCGGTTACTTCGGGAAAGTTGTGTCCGGTGTCTATCATCAGCAGGGGGTAAGGAAGGCGGCCCACGCCGAATGCCTTTTCAGCGCAGCGCAACAAAACCAGCGAGTCTTTGCCGCCTGAAAACAACAAGGTTGGGCGTTCAAAAACGGCGGCTACTTCACGCAGGATGAAGATGGTTTCTTCCTCGAGCGCGGCTAGGTGTTGGTTGCTGAGCTGATGGAGCGGTTCGATACGGGCGTTCATCCGATTTCACTTATTGAGTTGAGGGCAAAGCAAGCCTGCTTTGCGTTGTTGGGTCTATGGAGTCAGGTTCTAGCTGGTTTTGACGTGCAGGCCACATTCCTTGGCGGCGTCGCCTTCAAGTGCGGCCTCCCACCACCAGCGGCCGGAACGAAAATCTTCGCCCAAGCTGATGGCTCGGGTGCAAGGCGCGCAGCCTATGCTGGGAAAGAACTGATCGTGCAAAGGGTTGTAGCTCACCTTGAAGCTGGCGATGTAGTGCCAGACATCACCCCAGGTCCAATTCGCCAGGGGGTTGAATTTGACGCGGCGCGGATCGCTCTCATCAATCAGGCTCACCTCAGCGCGTTCACCCGACTGTTCGCGGCGCAATCCGGTGATCCACGCTGTCTTGCCTAGAAGCGCGCGTTCCAGTGGCTCCATCTTGCGCATTTGGCAACAGGCTTTGCGCAGCGCCAGACTCTGGAACATGGCGTCTTTTCCTTCCCGGGCCACAAAGCTCAGCACCGCCTCGTTGACGGGTTTGAAAACCGACACAGGAGCGCGCGAGCTCATCTGCAATTGCGCCAGCAGGCTCAGGGTTTCTGAGTGCAATTGGCCGGTTTCGAGTACAAAAATACCGATGGCCAGCTGCATCGAGTTGATCAGATGCGTGATCACCATGTCTTCAGCGCCGAGGCTCGAGGCCTGACTCACCAAAGGCTGAGCGTCAGCAGGACCGGCGTAATCGGCCGCGATTTGCTGTAGCAAGGCTTGGGTCTGCGCGAGTTTGACGCTGTAATCAGCACTCGGCTGGGCATGGAGATCAATCGCACCCATGTCAGTTTTCTGTATTGAACAAGGGCTGGTGCGCGACGGCATCGCCCTGGTAGAAATCGGGGTAACGCTCAAACTGACGTTGGACGAAGCCTTCGTCCTGGTCAGCGCGTAACACCGCACTGTCAAAGCCGGAGCGAGACATTTGAACCAACTGATCGATCAGAACGTCGCCCGTGGCACGAATTTCCCCCTTGAAACCGAGTCTGCGGCGCAGTAAAAAAGCCTGACTGAAAGCGCGGCCATCACTGAATTTTGGAAAGCTCAGATCGATCCGGTCAATGGCTTTGAGCTTCAGCGTGCGTGGGTCGATGTCATTTTCCAGGGCCAGGACGCGTTGCTCCGGGCTGCTGGTCGAGCCTTGGTTAAAGGGGATGAGTTTCATGCTGTTGCGTGTTCGGCTGGGTGACGGGTGCTGTTGGCGGCTTGCTTGAAAGTGTCAAAGCCAACCCGGCGCAGGGTGCTGATAAAGTTTTCTCCGCTGTGGCGTTGGTCGCGGTAGCAGTCGAGCAGGGCTTCGATCACATCGGGGACTTCCTGGGCACCAAATGAGGGACCAACCACCTTGGCGGCTGAGGAGGGACCGCTCAGGGTCGAACCGTCGGAGCCGCCCAGCAGCACTTGGTACCACTCCTGCCCATCTTTATCGACGCCCAGAATGCCAATGTGGCCGGTGTGGTGGTGGCCGCAGGAGTTGATGCAGCCACTGATGTGCAGGTCAATTTCACCCAAGTCATGCAGCTCGTCCAGGTCCTGATAGCGCTCGGTGATGGCATGGGCAATCGGAATCGAGCGGGCGTTGGCCAAGGCGCAGAAATCGCCACCGGGGCAGGCGATCATGTCGGTCAGCAGTCGGATGTTGGAGCGAGCTAAGCCGGCAAGGCGTGCGGCCTGCCAGAGTTGCGGCAGCTGATCGGCCTGAACCCAGGGCAGCAACAGGTTTTGATCGTGGGTCACACGGACTTCGCCGGCGCTGAATTTCTCAGCCAGTTCGGCCGCCATGTCGAGCTGATCCGCCGTGGCATCGCCTGGGGCCTGACCCAGACGCTTGTACGATAGAGTGACGGCGCGAAATTGGGGATTTTTGTGCGCGGCAACGTTTTGTTTGAGCCAACGACCGTATTCGACGTCGTTTTGCGCCAGTGCCAGCAAGGCTACACCGCTCTTGGCCTGCGCTTCTGAGCGATGGGGTTGCAGTGCTGGCGCTTCGAAGCAGGCGCTGACGCGCTCTAATTCAGATTGGGAAACTGTGTGGTGCGCGCCATCGAGTTCCAAGATTTGCTGGTACTCGGCTTCGACTTCGCTGACAAATCGCTGTCCTTCAGCTTTGACCAGAATCTTGATCCTGGCCTTGTAGATGTTGTCGCGTCGACCCCAGCGGTTGTAAACCCGAACCACAGCTTCCAAATAGTTCAGGATCTGATTCCAGGGCAGGAACTCGCGAAAAGTCTGGGCCAGCAACGGCGTGCGGCCCATGCCACCACCGACCATGACCTTGAAGCCGACCTCGCCCTTGGCGTTGCGCAGCAGCTGAAGGCCGACATCGTGCCATTGCGTGGCGGCACGGTCTTCCTTGGCACCGGTGACGGCGATCTTGAACTTGCGAGGCAAAAAAGCAAACTCGGGATGCAGCGTGCTCCACTGGCGCAGGATTTCGCAAAAGGGCCGTGGGTCAACATCCTCGTCAACCGCAATCCCGGCGCGTTCATCGCTGGTGATGTTTCGGATGCAGTTGCCGCTGGTCTGGATACCGTGCATGTCCACGCTCGCCAGCAAGTCCATCACGTCAGCACTCTTGTCCAAGGGGATCCAGTTGAACTGAACATTTTGCCGGGTGGTGAAATGACCGTATTGAATCGGCATCGGGCCGGTACCCAGTTTGCCTTGGGTCGTGATCGCAGTCTGGTAAACCGACTCGCTGGGCAGGTCGTAGTTGCGTGCAATGGTTGCCAGGACCCGGATTTGGGCACTGGAGAGTTCGCCATAGGGGACGGCGACCCGCAACATGGGCGCATAACGCTGGACATACCAGCCGTTTTGCAGGCGCAGGGGTCTGAACTCATCGTCACCCAATTGGCCTGCCAGATTGCGTTCCAGCTGATCCCGGTATTGGTCTGCACGGTGTTTGATGAACTGTCGGTCGAACTCGGTGTAGTGGTACATGGTGAAAGATGCGATTCTTATTTTTGTAAATTCGGTGCGGATTGTGACGGTTCTTAAAGAGTGATCAATTTGAGTCCGGCGAACGCCAGCAAGACTGACAATCCAGAGCGGGTGACGCGCTCAGAAATTTGGGTCACCCAGTGGGTTCCCAGCCAGATTCCAGGCAATGAGCCTGCCAGTAGTTTGCCCAGAAGCGGCCAGTCCACTGACCCCAGAGAAGCATGGCCCAGTCCAGCGACCAGGGTCAGGGGAACCGCATAGGCGATATCAGCGGCAACGATGCGAGGCAGGGGCAGCAGGGGGTAAAGAATCAGCAAAATACTGACGCCAATGGCGCCGGCACCGACCGACGTCAACGTCACCATAGCCCCGATCACAGCACCAAACAGCAAGGGCAGACTCCAATGGCGTGGCGTGGTGGCAGCGGCCTCTTGGCCGGGACGCAGAATCCTGGGGTTGTTGCGCAAAGCCTTGTAAAGAGTGGCGGTGGCCGTCAGTAGCAGGGCCACGCCCAGCGTGCTGGTCATCAGGACCTGAACCCCGGGATGCGCCGGCCCGAACTGATGAAGCAGGTACAAGGTCAGCAGGGCAGCGGGAATACTTCCGGCCGACAAATGGAACACGATGCGCCAGTCGATCACGCGAGCCCGCGCCAGCTTGAGGGTCCCCCCCATCTTGGTGCCAGCGGCAAACAGCAGGTCGGTGCCGATAGCCAGGTAAGGCTTGACGTCAAAGAAAAAAATCAAGATCGGCGTCATGAGCGAACCGCCACCGACCCCCGTCATTCCAACCACGTTGCCCACCACAAAACCGGCCAATATCAGTGCAAAATCTTCCATGGGCCGCACTTTAGAGCGGTTTTGTTATTATGTAAACGATATATTAATTATTTTGTTATTCTTTTTGGACATATAGAGAGGGCTTGATCAACGTCGAGTCGCGAGCAGCGAGCGAGCCAGGCTGGCCTCAATCGGCCAGGGTTCGGCGCCCAGTCTGGCGGCCAGCAACTCGGCGCACAAAACACAAAAACTCAGTCCACGGGACCCCATGGCCGCGCTGATCCAGAGTGACGGATGTTGACTGGCTTGCAAGGGACCCAGCAGGGGTAAACGATCGGGGCTGACACAGCGGGTTTGGCTCCAAGCCTGTAGCGGGTTGGCGGCGTTTTCATCGTTAAATCGGACGTTCAGTGCAGTTGCAGCGGCTGGTAGCAGCGTGGTTAGCTTCTGTCGATTCATTTGATGATGGTCGGCTTCATTGATGGTCACGGATTGTTCAGCTTCGTAGCTGGCACCGAAAAACCAGGCCAGCTCACCTTGCCAGGGAATGTTGGGAATCAGGCTGCCCAGACCGTTGACGGGGAAAGGTGGAAGCGCAGCGGCGTCACGCTGCAGAGCCCAACTGATCTGGCCACGTACCGCCTGCAGGCTGGGCAGTTTCTCAAGCTGGAGCTCGGGCCCCGCGGCATCCTCATCCAAGCTATGCAAAATCTCTTGGGCGCCCAGGCCATTGGCTAGGACGACCTGGTCGCAGCGGGTCAACTCCTGACCTCGTGGGTCCAGAATTGACCACTGCCCCTGGTCTCGTTGCAGATGGGCGACCTGGGTGCCCCCCACAAAGCTCACGCCGGCTTGACTGAGCCAAGCTTCTATCAGCCGAGCTGGTTTGAGCCAGCCGCCTTGGCTGTGCCAGAGCGTGGCAACATCTTCGGCCATGCCTGCGGCCCAAGGCTGGCCGCTCAACATGCCGTTGGCCAGACGGGTCCACTCTTCTCCAGATTGCGACCCGGCCTTCAGCCTACCCGCGGGGCGGCCCAGGCTATGCTCCAGAACACCTGTGCAGTCCCAATCAAGGCCTGGTTGAAGCAGCAGACGGGCTTGCTCAATCAGCAGGCGAACGCCGCTGCGCGACAGGCGGGATCGAGGGCTGTCATCAACAGAAGTGTGGGGAAAGAACAAACCCACAGGCAAGCTGGAAGCCCCGGCAGCAGGTGAAGCAGCCTGGTCAAGGATTTGCACCCGCCAGCCACGCTTGGCCAATGCGGCGGCGACACTGGCGCCGGCCAAACCGGCACCGATGACGGCACAACTGCCAAGCTCGATTTTTGCAAATCGATCAGAGCGCCGGCTGGTTTTCAACGGCCAGTGCGGCCGGTAGTGATAGACGCGATCGGGTGCTTCGCTCCAGGCCGGATGACTGTTGCGGTCCGGCCCTGAATCGAGCTGAAAACCTTGTCCTGCCAGCAGCTGCTTCAATTCGCTGGATCCTCCCCACAGGGCTAGAACGGTGTCATGGCGACAGCAAAGACTCAAGGCCTTGACTCGCCAAATATCCCAAAGCGAATCAGCTGGAGCAGGCCTGCGCAGATCGAGCAAAACGCAATCAGCGGAAAAGCGTTGCTCACGCAACAGGGCCCTGGTCTCACCCACGCACAGGGTCAGCAGCACCGCCGCCTGGTTCAGTGATATTCGGTGAAACCCGCTCAGCAGGCCGCGCCATTGCAAGCTCAAAGCCTGAGCCAGCGGGATCAGTTCAGGGAAGGGCGCTGCGGCTTGCAGCAGTTCTTGGCGCTGACAGGGCGTGGCGCAAAGGGCCACATAGTGGAGTTGGCGCGGTCGCTTTGTGTCGGCCAACCAGGCGTGCCAAGCCTTGAGAAAAGCCAATCCCTGGTGAAAATCGCATGCCAGGATTTGGTAATTCGCTTGCCCGTGCCAAGCCTGCGACACGTCAATAGCCCGTCACTGCGTTTCAGGCGCTGGGTGGAACGTAGCCCTGGGCTTGATCGGCACCACCGCCAAAGAAATGGTTCTCCATCTGGCGCGCCAGATACTGACGGGCCCGGGCATCGGCCAGGTTCAGACGGTTCTCATTGACCAACATGGTTTGGTGC
>CAXNKH010000109.1:0-6131 GCA_964202765.1 Burkholderiales bacterium
GATCGGATCGCGCTGATTGAAGCACATCCAGACTGCCGCGGAGTTGCGCTTGGCCATCGATCATTCGGGACTGGCCCGGACCTGCCAGTGCGCCCTGGGTGCCAGTGCCGGCTGGGAAAGTCTGGCCGAATACCGTTGGCCGACCGCCCAAATGAAGCCGGTTGCGACCTTGCGCGATGTCGATCAAGATGAGCCTAGTTTTGAGGAATACCATCCTCAAGGCACACGCTACGATTCAGCCGACGCACCGATTGCTGTGGGGTTTTTCCCGTATAACCGTTGTGAAGTCTGGCGCTGTACTCCCTGTGGGCGGCATCTTCTGCGTTACACCGAGTTCGGCGGTTACAACGTTGATCACCGGGTCCGTGAGCTCGATCCGGCAAAAATCTCCGATTAAAATTAAGTTGGCGATGAACCTTTAGGGACAGAGCTCGTAGCTCTATCCCCAACTGATTAGGAAAACCATGGGACGCACCCTTTACGACAAAATTTGGGATGAACACGTTGTTCACACCGAAGAAGATGGCACTTCCATCCTCTACATCGACCGTCATCTGGTCCATGAAGTCACCAGCCCGCAGGCTTTCGAAGGCCTGCGCCAGGCCCACCGCAAAGTCTGGCGCATCAGCTCGATTGTCGCTACCGCCGATCACAACACACCAACCACCCACTGGGAGCTGGGCTACGACGGCATCAGCGATCCCATCAGCAAGGAACAGGTCACCACTCTGGACAGCAACATCAAAGAATTTGGCGCTGCCGCCTACTTTCCGTTTCTCTCCAGACGCCAGGGCATCGTTCATGTGATTGGGCCTGAAAATGGTGCCACCCTACCCGGGATGACGGTGGTCTGCGGCGACTCCCACACCTCAACCCATGGCGCTTTTGGCGCCCTGGCGCATGGCATCGGCACCAGCGAAGTCGAACATGTGATGGCGACACAAACCCTGCTAGCCAAAAAGTCCAAAAATTTGCTGATCAAGGTCGAGGGCGTATTGCCACGCGGTTGCAGTGGTAAAGACATTGTGTTGGCCATCATTGGCAAAATAGGCACGGCCGGAGGCACCGGCTACACCATCGAATTCGCTGGCTCGGCGGTTCGCGCCCTGAGCATGGAAGGGCGCATGACCGTCTGCAATATGGCGATTGAAGCCGGTGCCCGTGCCGGCTTGGTCGCTGTCGACGAGAAAACCATCGACTACCTTAAAGGCCGCTTACTGTCCCCGACCGGGGTCGAATGGGCTCAGGCCTCGACTTACTGGAAAACACTGTATTCCGATGTCGACGCCAAATTCGATGCCGTGGTGGAACTTGATGCCTCGAAAATCATCCCCCAGGTGACCTGGGGCACTTCGCCCGAAATGGTGCTGGGAATCGACGCCCGAGTGCCGGATCCGGACAAGGAAAAAGACGCCAACAAGCGTGCTGCGATTGAACGAGCCCTGGACTACATGGGCTTGCAACCGGGCAAAGCGCTCAATGATCTTTACGTAGACAAGGTCTTCATCGGCTCTTGCACCAACAGTCGGATCGAGGACATGCGAGAAGCTGCCGCCATCGTCAAGAAGATGGGGCAAAAAGTGGCCAAAAATGTCAAGCTGGCCCTGGTCGTTCCCGGCTCCGGTCTGGTCAAAGAACAGGCCGAGCGCGAAGGCTTGCACGAAATCTTCAAGGCCGCTGGCTTTGAGTGGCGCGAACCTGGCTGCTCCATGTGCCTGGCCATGAATGCCGACCGGCTCGAGCCGGGTGAACGCTGCGCCTCAACCAGCAACCGCAACTTTGAAGGGCGCCAGGGCGCGGGTGGTCGAACCCACTTGGTCAGCCCCGCCATGGCCGCCGCCGCTGCGGTGCGAGGTCACTTCGTTGACATTCGTCAATTTGTTTAATCTGCCCGAAAGTTTGTGATGAAAAAATCTGTACTGTTGCTCTTGGCCCTGGGCTTTGTTTTGACCGCTTGCAACACGGTCAAAGGGATTGGACAAGATGTCCAAAAAGCAGGCACTGCGATTGAAAATTCGGTCAAAAAATAATGCAAAAATTTAACGTACACAAGGGCTTGGTCGCCCCGATGGATAGAGAAAATGTGGATACCGACGCGATCATCCCCAAGCAGTTTCTCAAGTCCATCCACAAAACCGGTTTCGGCCCGAATCTGTTTGACGCATGGCGCTACCTGGACCCCGGATTTCCGGGTCAGGATCCGACCGCTCGCCGGCCCAACCCAGATTTCGTTCTGAACCTACCGCGCTACAGCGGCGCTTCGATTCTGCTGGCTCGCAAGAATTTCGGTTGCGGTTCATCCCGTGAACACGCGCCATGGGCCCTGGACCAGTACGGCTTCAGGGCCATCATTGCGCCCAGTTACGCTGATATTTTCTTCAACAACAGCTTCAAAAATGGACTGTTGCCAATTGTCTTGACTGGGGCCCAGATCAGCCAGTTGTTTGACGAAGTACAGGCCTTCCCGGGCTACTCGCTCACGATCGACCTGGCGCGGCAAGTGGTTGTGAAAGCCCAAGGTGAGGAACTGCCCTTCGAGGTTCAAGCCTTCCGCAAATTCTGCCTGCTCAACGGTTTTGACGACATTAGTTTGACCCTGCGTCATTCCGACAAAATCAAGGCCTATGAAGCCGAGCGCCTGGCCCAAAAACCCTGGCTGGCGCATACCGCAACTTAATCCTTTCGGCCTCAACTTAGCCAATAGGCTTGCGGGACAGCCCTTCAGCGCTGTCCCCAACTGATTAAAAGAAATTATGAAAATCGCAGTTCTTCCCGGTGATGGCATCGGCACTGAAATCGTCTCCGAAGCGCTCAAGGTGCTGCAGGTATTGGGCCTCTCGTTCGAGCTCGAAACCGCCCTGGTCGGCGGTGCCGCATTCGAAGCCCATGGTCATCCCCTGCCCGAGTCCACGCTCAAACTTGCCCAGCAATCCGATGCCGTGCTGTTCGGTGCGGTTGGCGACTGGAAATACGACAAGTTGGAGCGAGCCCTGCGCCCGGAGCAGGCTATTTTGGGCCTGCGCAAGAACATGGGCCTGTTTGCCAATTTCAGGCCTGCCATCTGCTACAGCCAGCTGGTCGACGCATCCAGCCTCAAGCCTGACTTGGTCTCTGGCTTGGACATTTTGATCATCCGCGAATTGACAGGCGACATTTACTTCGGCCAACCGCGCGGACGCCGCACCGCGACCGATGGGCATTTCCCTGGCAGCGAGGAAGCGTTTGACACCATGCGCTATTCACGCCCAGAAATCGAACGAATTGCCCATGTGGCGTTTCAAGCGGCACGCAAGCGCAGCAAACGCGTCACCAGCGTGGACAAAGCCAATGTGCTGGAAACATTCCAATTCTGGAAAGACATCGTGACCGAGATTGGTCTGCAGTACCCCGATGTCGCGCTCGACCATATGTATGTGGACAACGCAGCGATGCAACTGGTCAAAGCGCCCAAGAAATTTGACGTCATCGTCACCGGCAATATGTTTGGCGACATCCTCTCCGATGCCGCCGCCATGCTCACCGGCTCGATCGGCATGCTGCCTTCGGCCAGCCTGAACGCCAACAACCAGGGCCTGTACGAACCCAGTCACGGCAGCGCGCCTGACATTGCAGGCCAGGGTGTTGCCAATCCGCTGGCCACCATTTTGAGTGCCGCCATGATGCTGCGTTTCAGCCTAAACCAGCCGCAGGCGGCGGCCCGCATCGAACAAGCCGTTGATCAGGTGCTGCGCCAGGGTCTGCGCACCCCCGACATTTACAGCGCCGGCACCACCCGTGTCGGCACTGCGCAAATGGGCGATGCCGTGGTCAAGGCCCTGGGGTGAGGCCTTCGCTACAATAAAGGCCATGCAAAACCATTCGGCATTCACCCCCCAGCCCGTGCCCCTGCGCGCGGGCGAGCACCGGGCATGGCTTGCCGATTGCGCAAAGACGACAGGTATTAAAGGCTGATTCAGTCCGGTTCGTCGTGCCCGCCGGCTCGATGAGCCGGGTCAAAAACAAATTTTTGAAGGGCGAAGCCATGAAATTAAGAGGCAATTTGGTAGGACTGGTGGGCTGGCGTGGCATGGTCGGCTCAGTGCTGCTCGAGCGCATGCAGACCGAAGGCGATTTCGACTTGATCGAGCCAGTGTTCTTCTCCACCTCCAACGCTGGCGGCCCGGCCCCGGTCCAGGCCGAGAACGAAACCCGACTGAAAAACGCATTCGATATCGAGACGCTGAAGAAATGCCAGGTGATCATCACCACCCAGGGCGGCGACTACACCGCAGAAGTTTTCCCCAGGCTGCGTGCAGCGGGCTGGGACGGGCACTGGATAGATGCCGCCTCCACTTTACGGATGCAGGGTGACGCCGTCATCGTGCTGGACCCGGTCAACTTGAACGTGATCCATAAAGCCATGGCCCAGGGCGGCAACAACTGGATTGGCGGCAACTGCACCGTCAGCTGCATGCTGATGGGTGTCGGTGCTCTCTACAAAGCCGGCCTGGTCGAGTGGATGAGTGCCATGACCTACCAAGCCGCCTCGGGTGGCGGGGCCCAGCACATGCGCGAACTGCTGACGCAATTTGGCAGCCTCAACCAGTCGGTTCGCTCACTGCTTGCCGACCCACAATCGGCCATTCTGGAAATCGACCGCCAGGTTCTAGCCCAGCAGAAATCTTTCAGCCCCGCTGAAACCGCCAACTTCGATGTCGCGCTCGGTGGCAGCCTGATTCCCTGGGTTGACAAGGATTTGGGCCTTGGAAAACAGACGGGTGAAGCCTTTTGGGGTACCAGCAAAGAAGAATGGAAAGCCGGCGTGGAGACCAACAAAATACTGGGTCAAGGCCCGGCTTTCGGCACGGCAGAAACGCCAGTCGATGGTTTTTGTGTGCGCGTTGGCGCGATGCGCTGCCACAGCCAAGCCTTGACCTTCAAGCTGAAAAAAAACGTGCCGATCACTGATATCGAGGCCTTGATCGCGGCCGACAATGCTTGGGCCAGCGTTGTTCCCAACACCCGCGAAGCAACGATTCAACAACTGACGCCGGTTGCCGTGACTGGAACCTTGAACATTCCGGTGGGGCGTATTCGCAAGCTGGCCATGGGGCCGGAGTATGTGGGCGCCTTCACCATTGGCGACCAGTTATTGTGGGGTGCAGCCGAGCCTTTGCGTCGCATGCTGCGAATTTTGCTGGAAGCTTAAGAACTCTGGGTCTAAACTGAGCGCAATTTTCGGAGACTCTAATTGACCGCACAGTCACACTCACACATCAAGACCGCTCTGGCAATGGCCGTCGCTGCGCTATTGGGCCTGACAGTCAGCGCTGCAAATGCGCTCTCCCTGGGTCGCATCACGGTTCAATCGGCCTTGGGGGAGCCGCTGCTGGCGGAGCTGGAGGTTCCCGGTATCAATGCCGAAGAAGCCTCCTCGCTTAAACCCTCAATCGCATCGAGCGAAGCTTTTCGCTCTGCCGGTCTGGAGTACAACGCCAGCCTGGCATCGGTCCAAATTTCTCTGCAACGCCGGCCCGATGGCCGGGCTTTCCTGAGAATCAGCAGCGAAAAAGCCATCAACGATCCTTTTGTTGATCTGGTTTTGGAAGTCAGGTGGTCCTCTGGGCGTATCGTGCGTGACTACACCCTGCTGTTTGATCCTCCCAAACTACGCGCCGCCCCCACCTTGGCGGCAAGCGCGCTGCAGATCAGCCTGCCACCCGCAAACAGCTCAGCTGCTGCCAGTCCAGTCGTGCCCCGCAGTGCTTCTCCTGCCACTTCGGTCACCCTAGCACCGAGTGCTACGCAACACAGCGTTCAAAGGGGCGATAGCGCCAGCAAGATTGCATTGAAGATGAAAGCTGACAAAGTTTCGCTGGATCAGATGCTGCTGGCTTTGTTACAAACCAACCCTGATGCGTTCGTCAACGACAACATCAATCGGCTCAAAGCAGGCTCTGTGCTCAACCTGCCCAGCACCGAGCAGGCCCTGGCTACGCCAGCGCCCCAGGCCAGTGAGCTGATTCAGGCCCAAAGTGCAGACTTCAATCAGTACCGCAGCAAGCTCGCAGCTGAAGTACCCCAAAAAATGGGAGAAGCAGATGCACGCCAGGGTGGTGGCAAGGTGCAAGCCCAGGTCGTTGAAAATACCC
>CAXNKH010000110.1:0-6113 GCA_964202765.1 Burkholderiales bacterium
CTGGGCGTAACCGGCTGCAACACGCCGTAAAAACGCAAGCGACTGTGACTCAAATTTATCTGGGGAACGGGCAGTTGCTAGTCGTTCGGCCGCTATTTCCGGCGCCAGATCAAACCACAGGGTGAGGTCAGGTTGAATGATGGCTTGACGGTTCAGGTCTTGCTGAACCCAACGCTCGAGCACCGATAGAATTTCCATATCGAAGCCCCGCCCTGAGCCCTGATAGGCAAAAGTGGCATCTGTGAAACGATCACACAAAACCACCTCAGCGCGCGCCAGTGCAGGCGCTATCAACTGGATCAAATGATCGCGCCGCGCCGCAAACACCAACAAGGCTTCGGTCATTGCATCCATCTGATCATTCAAAACAATGGTGCGCAGTTTTTCAGCCAAGGCGGTACCGCCGGGCTCGCGACTGAGACAGACCACTCGGCCCTGCTCTTGAAACGCCTGGGCCAGCGCTTCGATGTGGCTCGATTTTCCTGCGCCATCGATGCCTTCAAAGCTGATGAAAAGTCCGCCCTGTGCCATGTTCATTTTTTCCGTTGATAGGTGTTAACGGCCCGATTGTGCGCTTGCAGCGTCTCACTGAACTCACTGCTGCCGTCGCCCCGGGCCACAAAGTACAAGGCCTTGCTGCTTTCGGGGCGAACCGCCGCCAGCAGGGACGCTTTACCCGGCATGGCGATCGGCGTCGGCGGCAAACCGGCACGGGTATAGGTATTCCAGGGTGTGTCGGTTTGCAAATCACGTTTTCGCAAATTACCGTCGAAGCGTTCACCCAGGCCGTAAATCACGCTGGGGTCGGTTTGCAGCAGCATGCCCAATTGCAAGCGATTGGAGAAAACAGCGGCAACCAGGCTACGGTCCTGGGAGCGTCCGGTTTCTTTCTCGACAATGCTGGCCAGAATCAGGGCCTGATCCGGCGTTTTCAACGGGCTGCTGGTGCCGCGCTGATCCCAGGCTGCTTTCAATTGCAGGTCCATGGCCTGCAGGGCGCCCTGGTAGACCAGCAGATCGCTGGCGCCTTTGGCATAGCTGTAGGTGTCCGGGAAAAATCGGCCTTCAGGATGCTGGCCAGGGCGGCCCAGTTTTTCCATCAGCTGCGAGGCGCTCCAGTGCTCGGTGTCGGGCTTGAGTCGATCGGATTTCAGCAGGGCTGCACGCAGTTGGCGAAAATTCCAGCCCTCAACCAGGGTCACCGAACGCAAAGCCTGCTCACCATGGACCAGTTTGTGCAACAAGCTGCGCGGTGTTGCACCCGGGATGACCTCGTAGCTGCCGGCCTTGATCTGGCGTGATTGACCCGACACGCGAAACCAGCCATACAACAGGGTGGGGTTGACCTTGACACCGGCTGCGGCGACAGCGCTGGCCACGTCATGGGCTGAGGTCCCTTTGTCCAGGGTCAGATCGACCCGTTCGGCGCTCAGGGCCATCTCATGGTTGACCCACCAGACAGAGCAGCCCAAGAACAGGCCCAGGGACAATAGCAGGATCAGAAAAAAACCTCGCACAGCCCTTCAACTCCCAAGCAAATGATGGGCGATGATAATTCACAACATGAACCTGCAATTAAACAAAGAGCTCAATGGTGTTGTCGCCCTGCCCCACCTGGGTGTGATTCGGGCCGAGGGCGGGGAAGCCGTCGAATTTTTGCAAAGCCAGTTGACGCAGGACTTTGCCTTACTGGCCCCATCGCAGGCCCGACTTGCGGCATTCTGTTCGGCCAAGGGCCGGATGCAAGCCAGTTTTATCGGTTTGAAACGCAGTGAAACCGAGGTGTTGCTGGTCTGCTCTAAAGACCTGCTGACCCCCACGCTCCTTCGCTTGTCGATGTTTGTGCTGCGAGCCAAGGCCAAATTGAGCAATGCCACAGCTGATTTCAGCCTCTACGGGTTGGCCGGTGATGCAGCCCAGCAAGGCCTAGGTGCGGCCAGCCCACCCTGGCAGAAAATTGAACAAGGCGCTGTCAGCCTCGTTAGCCTGTACCCTGCCGATGGCGTGAGCCGTGCCTTGTGGCTGGCACCGGCCTCTGAGCCGGCACCACTGGGCCCAGCCCTGAGTTACGCAGACTGGCTGTGGTCTGAGGTTCGCTCTGGCGTGGCAACCGTTAGCGCGCCGATTGGCGAAGCATTTGTACCGCAAATGCTGAACTACGAATCGATTGGTGGCGTGAACTTTAAGAAGGGCTGTTATCCGGGACAAGAGGTGGTGGCTCGCAGTCAGTTTCGCGGTGTTCTCAAGCGCCGTGTGTATCTGGCCCATTGCCCACAGGCCCTGCAAGCCGGCGACGAACTGTTCGAGTTCAACGACCCGAGTCAGCCTTGTGGCATCGTGGCTCAGGCTGCGGCGTCGCCGCATGGTGGTTTTGACGCCCTGATTTCTATCCAGACCAGCGCCTCCCAGGGCCAGCTCCACCTGGGCTCAAGCAGCGGCCCAAAACTTGTTCTGATGGCCCTTCCCTACCCCTTGCTTGACGATATCTGAGGCATTGCGGGACAGACCTCGTAGCTCTGTCCTGAACATTTTGTAGCTGTTGGAAGTTCAAGCCGGTTCAGCTTGGTTCAGCGACTTGAACATGGCTATGTGATCGATCCCGGCTTCTTCGAACAGTTCGCCTCGGGCGGTGAATCCCTGTCGCTGGTAAAAGCCCTGGGCACTGGTCTGGGCGTGTAGCAATACTTCCCTATCGCCGCGCAGCGTGGCGGCTTGCACCAGTGTCTGCAAAATCTGGCGGCCGACGCCTGTGCCGCGCAACACCCGGGTCACGGCCATCCGACCGATCTTGCCGATACCACTGCTGTGCTGCAACAAACGTCCGGTGGCCACGGGCGCAGCTAGACGGTTAAAAGCCACTGCATGAAGCGCTGCTTCATCGGCGTTGTCCCACTCCAGTTCAATCGGGATCCGCTGCTCTTGCAAAAACACGTCGCTGCGCAAGTTACGGGCAGCTTCTCTGAGTTCAGACCAAGGCCCTGCGACCAGTTCCAGCATGGCTTCACCTGACTCAAAACCCTCTAATACCGAGCGCAAGTTCTGTGGCACGGATTGAGATTTTTGTGTCAACTGATCGGCAAAAACGTACAACAGCTCAGCGTTGACCAGCAAGTCATCAGCACGAAAAATAGCCCCGTTGAACAGGATGGAAGAATTTCCAATTTTTGAGCACATCAGGCCGATATCGAGCTGATCGTCGTAGCGGGCCGAACCGTGGTACTCGAGGCTGGCTTTCTTAACATACAAATCGCCAGCCAGTGAGACCATGGTGGCTTCATAGGGCAAGGCCAGGGCTCGCCAGTAGTCGCCCATGGCGGTGTCGAAGTACATCAGGTAGTGCGCGTTGAACACTATTTTTTGCATGTCCACTTCGGCCCAGCGCACGCGCAGGCGGTGGTTGAAGCGAAAGTTTTTGCGACTGACCGTGGTTGTGCTGCTCATGGCTGATCTTAAACAGATCAAGAAAACGCTTGCCGCAAAGCCCGTGCCGCATCCAAGTGAGCTTGGCGAGCCTGCGGAATCACACGGCCCATTTTGATGAATTCATGGACCACACCACGGTAAATTTCCAGACCAACCGGCACCCCGGCCATGCGTAACTTGTCAGCGTAGAGCACGCCCTCATCGACCAAGGCGTCGCATTCGGCCAGCGCTATCCAGGCCGGCGCCACGCCCTCGAGATTGTCGGCATTGAGCGGTGAGAAACGCCAATCGTCACGCTCATCGCTCTGATTGAGGTAGTGATTGAAAAAGTAATTGATGTGGGTTTCTTCCAGCAGAAAGCCCTTGGCAAAGGTTTGATGTGAAGCCGTTTCTTGGTGTGCAGCACAGCCGGGGTAGATCAGCAACTGCAAGACCAGGGGAATGTTGCCATCGCGCGCCAACACCGCGCAAACGGTTGCCAGCGTGCCGCCAGCGCTGTCACCGGCGACCGCCAGACGGCTGGGGTCCAGGCCCAACTTCTCGGCATGGAGCGCCAACCATTGCAAGGCATCCCAGGCGTCATCGACGGCCGCTGGAAATTTATGTTCGGGCGCTAACCGGTAGTCCAGCGAGGCCACGGCGCATTCGGCCAAATGGCTCAGTGTTCGGCACAGTGCGTCGTGGGTGGCAATCGAGCCGACGGTGAAACCGCCGCCGTGAAAAAATAGCAACAACGGGAGCTTCTCAAGCGATGGTGCGTAAAGCCGCACCGGCAGGGGATGGCCGTCGCGTGCCGGCAGCGTGAAATCTTCGACCCGGGATAACTTGTGGCAAGGAATTTCCAAGACACCGGCGCCCGCCTCGTAGGCCTGCCTGGCTTGCTGTGGGCTCAAAGCGTGCAGCGGCACATGGCCAGCACGTGCCATGCTGTCGAGTACCTTGTGCATGGCGCTCGTCAACAAGGCGCGTGGGTTTCGATGCAGGCTCAAACGGACTATTTCAACGCAACGCTAAAGCCTTTTGCCACGGCGGGACGCGCCATCAGGGTCTCGTACCAACGAAGGACATGAGGGAAATCGTTGAGGTCAACCTTGTGCCGTGGATGACGCCAGACCCAACCCAGAATAGCAAAGTCGGCAATCGATAGTTCATCGGCAAAGAAGTCATGCTGCTTCAAACGCTGGTCCATCACGCTGTACAAGCGTCGGGTCTCAGTCATGTAGCGTTTTAACCCGTACTCTTGTTCGCGCTCGTCGCTCAAGCCCAGAAAATGATGAACCTGACCTGGCATGGGGCCAAAGCCCCCCATCTGGAACATCAGCCACTCAAAAGTTGCAACCCGTTTCACCGGGTCTTTGGGAATGAACTTGCCGGTTTTTTCAGCCAGGTAAATCAGAATAGCGCCCGACTCAAACATGCTGATGGGCTGACCGTTGGGACCCTCAGGATCAACAATCGCCGGGATTTTGTTGTTGGGGCTGATTTTCAGAAAGTCGGGTTCAAACTGCTGACCCTTACCGATGTCAACCACATGGACTGCATAGGCTAAGCCCATTTCCTCCAGTGCCACGCTGATCTTGCGTGCGTTGGGCGTGTCAAAACTGTAGAGCTGAATGTTCATTTAATTTCTATCAGGTTACAAAAATCAAAGCGCTCGCAGGGCTGAGCGTAATTCGTCCCCCAACGCTGGCTTGTGAGCGAAGGGGTCGGTCGGGTTACGTTGGTACAGGATGTCTTCCATCCGAGTCTGAACTGAGGCTATGGCCTTGGGGTGACTGTAGATGTAGAACTGGTTTTTCCTGACGGCTTCAAACACAAGATGCGCCACCTCCTGTGCCGAGACCTTGCCGGACCGCACGGCTTTGTCGCTCATGGCTTGGCCTAGCAACCGGCTTGGGCTGGACTGACTGGCGGCCAGCTCAGTCGGGCGATTGCGCTGGCCGTCACTGATCCCGGTGGGGACAAAGAAAGGGCACAGCACCGAGGCGCTGATCTGATCAGTGACCAAGGCCAGATCTTGGTACAGCGTTTCGCTCAAAGCGACCACCGCGTGTTTGCTGACGTTGTAGATGCCCATATTGGGCGGGTTGAGCAAGCCCGCCATGCTGGCGGTGTTGACGATATGACCCCGGTAACTGGGGTCTTGCCGCGCCGCAGCGAGCATCATGGGCGTGAACAGCCGAACACCGTGGATCACGCCCATCAGGTTGACACCGAGGATCCATTCCCAGTCATGCACCGAGTTTTCCCAAACCAGGCCACCCACAGAAACACCTGCATTGTTGAACACCAGGTGGGGGGCGCCAAAGCGCTGCTGTGCTGCTTGCGCCATCATCTCCATCTCGGCGGCGTTCGACACATTGACTTTAAGCGCCAGTAGTCCGGTGCCATGGGCTTGCAGCTCCTGGGCCGCCCTGTCGAGCGCGTCCTGCTGCACATCGAGCAAGACCAGATTCATTCCCAAGCTCGCAGCAATCCGCGCAGCTTCCAGACCAAAACCCGAGCCGGCGCCGGTGATAACGGCGGTCTTGTTTTTGAAATCGCTGATCACAGCTTGACCAGCTGTTTGCCAAAGTTACGGCCTTTGAGCAGGCCCAGGAAAGCCTCAGGGGCAGCCGCCAAGCCTTGGGCGACTGTTTCCCGGGGTCGCAGCTTGCCCGTGGCCACCAGAGTGCCAAGTTCCTTCAGCG
>CAXNKH010000111.1:0-6101 GCA_964202765.1 Burkholderiales bacterium
GAACCCGGTCGAATTGCAAGCTGCCAAGGACAACCTGATTGGTGGTTTTGCTTTGCGTATCGACAGCAACAGAAAGTTGCTCGACAACGTGGCCAATATGGCCTGGAATCAATTGAAGCTGGATTACCTGGACAATTGGACCAG
This sequence comes from Burkholderiales bacterium, assembly GCA_964202765.1. Taxonomy (GTDB): domain Bacteria; phylum Pseudomonadota; class Gammaproteobacteria; order Burkholderiales; family Burkholderiaceae_C; genus CAXNKH01. The sequence continues at coordinate 145 of CAXNKH010000111.1, forward strand.
CGAAATCGGAAAAATCACAGTCAGCGACATCCGCTTGGCCTTTGCCCGCAAACTGCAGCCTGAAAAAATGGTGACTGTGGTGCTGGGTGGCTCAGGAAAATGAGCAAGCCGCGCGTTGGCGGTGCCGCTGGCGAAGTAAGGTTGATCGGGGGGCGTTGGAAACGCAGCAAATTGCCCGTCGCGGATAAGCCGGGTTTGCGTCCCACACCGGACCGGGTGCGCGAGACCTTGTTCAACTGGCTGGGCCAAGACTTGGCGGGCTGGCGTTGTTTCGATGCGTTCGCCGGGACTGGTGCACTGGGTTTCGAGGCGGCCTCGCGCGGTGCGGCCGAGGTCTTGCTGGTCGAGCAGGACAGCGTGCTGGTGGACCAACTCAAGCGGATTCAGATTCAGTTGCAGGCCAGCAACATCCAGGTTCGGCGTGGCGACGCTCTGGCCCTGTTGGCGCAGCAAGAGCCGCTCAGCCTGGACCTGGTCTTTCTTGACCCTCCTTTTACTGCTGACTTGTTCGAGTCGTCACTGCGCTCGGCAGCGCGAACGCTGAAATCAGATGGCTTTGTTTACCTGGAGGCGCCAGTCGCCTGGAATGAGCTGCAACTCGAACCCCTGGGGCTGGTGTTGTACCGCTACCTGAAGGCGGGCGCCGTGCATGCCCACTTGCTGCAACGCATTGCATAATCCATTGCTGGAACCGACCAGCCTGGTGGTCCACAACCGAATAGGAATTGTCATGGCCCAACAAGTGATCGCTGTTTATCCCGGAACCTTTGATCCCATGACGCTGGGCCATGGTGACCTGGTGCGCCGATCAACTCAGCTGTTTGACCGGGTGATTGTGGCCGTGGCTGCCAGCCATCACAAGAAATCCATGTTTTCCCTGGCCGAGCGAATCGAGATGGTGAAAAGCGTCGTGAAACCTTTCCCCCAGGTCAGTGTTGAGAGTTTTGACGGTCTGATACGTGATTTTGTTGTTCAGCGCGGCGCCAAAGTCATGATCCGGGGTGTGCGTGCGGTGACCGATTTTGATTACGAAGTCCAGCTCGCGGGAATGAACCGCAGTCTGATGCCCGACGTTGAAACCGTGTTTCTGACCCCGAGGGAACGCTATCAGTTCATTTCCAGCACCTATGTGCGTGAAATCGCGACCTTGGGTGGCGAAGTGGACCAGTTTGTCGAGCCGCTGGTGCAACAGCGGCTGCTGGAAAAGCTCCGCAGCTTGCGTCCTGCGTAAGCGAAAATCCCCAGCCCTGACTGGCGCTTGCCAGTCATTCGCGCTATGCTTGTTTCAAGTGTTGCGCTGCTGCACAGAATCCCAACTTGAAGTCGGCTCAGGCCGCCCTCGGGTGGCGACGGGGCAGCGCTACGACGCGATAGGGGCGGCCCTTCTGGATTTCATCAAGGAGAGTAAATCATGAAGATTTTGTTGCCTTTAGATGGGATGGAAGGCTCGCTGGTGGCAGTCCGTTTCGCCATCCGCTTGATCCGGGAAGGCTTGCAGGCCAGCATCGTCTTGGCCAATGTGCAGGAACCCCCATCCTTGTATGAAATGTCAGTGGCACCCGACCCCCAGGTCTTGCAAAAAATAAGTTTGGCCGCGGGTGCTCATGCCTTGGAGCGGGGAGAACAACTGCTCAAACTCGCGGGAATGGCCTTTGAATCCGAAGTCGGAAGCGGTGACCCAGCGCACACGATTGTTGACATGGTGGAGCGGCTGGGCTGCGACATGGTGATCATGGGCGCTCGTGGCAAAAGTAGTTTACGCACCGTCTTGCTGGGTTCGGTTTCGCATGGCGTGGTGCATGGCGCCGCCGTTCCCGTGATGCTGATCAAGCCCGAAGAAGCTTAGTCGGTCTCAGGCATGCTGGCCACGTTGGTGCTGAGTTTGACTCGGGCCTGGCCAACAGATAATGAGGCGCATGACCGAACTCATACTGATACGCCATGGCGAAACCCAATGGAACCGTGAACGCAGGTTCCTGGGGCAGGTGGATGTGCCCTTGAATCCCATGGGTCAAGAGCAATCGCGTCGTCTAGGGCGGCGGCTGGCGCTTGAGTCCATCGACCACATGGTCTCGAGTGACCTAATCCGAGCCCAGCAGACGGCTGATCTGCTGGGCCAGAGTCGGCTGGCAGCGAGGCGTTTACCAACCCAGCTGGATGCCAATTTGCGGGAGCAGAACGTTGGGGTGGTCGATGGCATGCGCTCAGACGACATCAAGTTCCAGCATCCGCAAGCCTGGGAGAACTGGATCAAATTCGAGGCCGACTACGCGTTCTCCCAGGGTGAGAGTCTGCGCCAGCTGCATGCCCGCGTTATGCGAACGATTTACGCGCTGGCCACTCAGCATCGGCAACAAACCTTGGTGGTGGTGACGCACGGCGGCGTGCTCGACATGATTTATCGAACCGCGCTGGGCTTGGACTTGTCTGGCCCCCGTCAAACTGATATTCCCAATGCGGGTTTAAATCGGATCCGAATTCAGGACCAGGCGATTGAGATCGTGTGCTGGGCCGATACCCATCATCTGTTGGACTTGCCAGAACAACCCAGCTACCGGCAAAGTCGGCAGTAGGGGAATTACCCAGAACGCACTAAGCAAGGATAATTGAGCCATGTCAGACCGCGTGAGCCCCAACTCAAATCATTTGGTGCGCCAGCCATGGCCTTGATCATCACCGACGAATGCATCAACTGCGATGTGTGCGAACCGGAGTGTCCGAACGAGGCCATTTTTCTGGGGCCTGAAATTTATGAAATTGATCCCCTGCGTTGCACCGAATGTGTCGGTCATTTTGATGAGCCCCAGTGTGTTCAAGTCTGTCCGGTTGCTTGTATCCCGGTGAATCCGAACTTGATTGAAGACCGGGAAACGCTGTGGCAAAAGTACCGGCGTTTGCAGGCTAAGGCTTAACCATACTGTTTTTATCCACCGGTTTTTTCGGAACCGGTTCACGCGCTGTGAAGTACTCAGGTTTTTTGTGCGGGGGCGGCTTCTTGTCAACTTGCGGTGTCGAGACCAGGACGGCGGATTTGCTGTTGGCCTTGGCGGCAGCAGCTTCTTGTTTGTGACGTTCTTGTTCCAAGCTGCGCGCCGTTTGATTCTGGCGCGCCGTGGCGGCATCGGCCTGAGCTTTTTGCGTGGCCTCACGCCCGTCACGGGTATCGATTGACTGGCCGCCCGGACAGGGTGTCTGACTGTAACTGTCGGCACACCGGTAGACGGCTTGGCCCGTGACCGGGGCCGGCATCAGGCCCGAAGCCAGAACCACTAGCGCGAGTAACAGGACAGGACTCATGGCTCGACTCCTTGGGCTTTGGTGGCTGCATCCAGCGCGATAGGCCGGGGCGGTTTGGGCCGCGGGGCCTTGTTGGTATGAATCAACATCGTGGCTTTGTCCATTTCGCCATTTAGAAAATGGGGCAAAGCCTTGATGGATCGATCAATGCACTGCTCAATTGCGATACGGTGATCTAACGAAGGTTTTTTGAGAACCCAGATGCTGACATCGGACTTGACGCCAGGGTGACCGACACCCAGCCGAAGTCGCCAATAGTCGTCTGTTCCGAGCTGTGCATGAATGTCACGCAAGCCATTGTGGCCCGCATGGCCTCCTCCAAGTTTAAGCTTGACCTGACCCGGGACGATATCGAGCTCGTCGTGTGCGACCAAAATTTCGGTCGGCGCTATTTTGAAAAACCGCGCCAGTGCTGCCACCGCCTGGCCCGACTTGTTCATGAAGGTTTGCGGGGCTAACAGCCACAACGGCTGACCGTTGAAACTGGTGCGCGCCACCAGACCGTGGTAGCCCTTGTCCATCGCAAGCGTTGTTTTAAGCTCGCTGGCCAGTGCAGCTAGCCACCAAAACCCGGCATTGTGGCGGCTGGATTGGTAATCGGAACCGGGGTTGCCCAGACCCACAAACAATTTGATCATGTCAAATTCTAGTCCGGTTGGGGCGGCCTCATGGGGTGGGCAGGCAAGGCTTCCTAACGAAAACGGCCCACCGAGGTGGGCCATTAGGCGTCAAGCAGAGAAGAAGCTTACTTCTTGGCGGCTGGAGCCTTGGCCGCTGGTGCCTTGGCTGCTGGAGTTTTTTCCACTGGTGCTTTTTCATCGACGACAGCAACGGGTTCGACCGTAGCTTCTACACCTGCGACTTGTACCACGGACACCAAAACAGGATTGACTTTGCCATGGGTCACAGCGGTCACGCCTTTGGGCAGGGTGATGTCGTTGAGGTGCAGCGAAGTACCTTTCTTCAGGCCGCTCAAATCCACCGCAATGAATTCGGGCAGATCGGACGGCAGGCAGATAATTTCAATCTCAGTGATGACATGGTTGGCGATGCAACCTTCGGTCTTGACGGCCGGTGAATTTTCATCCCCACTGTAGTGCAGCGGTACTTTCATGTGCAACTTGGTGTTGGCATCAACCCGTTGAAAGTCGATGTGCAAGATCAGTTGCTTGAACGGGTGCATTTGCACGTCGCGCAGCAAAACTTTATCGACCTTATCATTGAGTTCCATGTCCAGAACGGAAGCATGAAAAACTTCTTTTTTCAGGGCGTGCCACAAAGCGTTGTGGTCAAGCTCAATCATGGCGGGTTGGCCGGTTCCGCCATAAACAATGCCGGGGATACGGCCAGTAATGCGGAGACGGCGGCTCGCACCCGTACCCTGCAAAGAGCGCTCAAAAGCGACAAATTTCATAATTCACTCCAAAAAGAATCCACCGCGACCAGTGCGACTCCGGTTAAACAAAGACTCTGCACGAATCTGTGCGCGAGCCCACTTTTTGCCTCGGAAGGCATCTGATCAGTTGAGGACAGAGCTGGCCTGCCAATGCAGGCTGCGGTCTGTCCCGCAAAGTTTCAGAATAGATTTTCCTGATCCGAGAACAAACTCATGACCGACTCACCTTTGGCGATACGCTGAATCGTTTCGGCGATCAGCGGAGCCACGGTGAGTTGGCGAATTTTTCTGCATTGCGAAGCAGCCAGGCTCAGCGGGATAGTGTTGGTTACCACCACTTCATCGAGAGCAGAGTTTTGGGCAATACGTTCGATGGCTGGACCCGAAAAAATGGGGTGCGTGCAATAGGCGTAAACTTTTTTGGCGCCGCGGGCCTTCAAGACTTCAGCGGCCTTCACCAAAGTGCCTGCGGTGTCGATCATGTCGTCCATGATCACGCAATTGCGGCCATCGATCTCGCCGATCACATGCATGACTTCGCTCACATTGGTTTTGGGGCGGCGTTTGTCAATGATAGCCATGTCGCAGCCGAGTTGTTTAGCCAGTGCGCGCGCGCGCACCACGCCGCCCACGTCCGGCGAGACCACGATCAGGTCTTCATAGTTCTTCAGGCGCAGATCACCCAACAACACGGGGGAGGCATAGATGTTGTCGACTGGAATGTCAAAAAATCCCTGGATTTGATCAGCATGCAAATCCATGGTCAGAACCCGGGCCACGCCCACGGTTTGCAACAGATTAGCGACCACTTTGGCTGAAATCGGAACCCGTGCCGAACGAGGTCGACGGTCTTGTCGGGCATAACCAAAGTAGGGGATCACCGCGCTGATACGATCGGCCGAGGCGCGCTTTAGCGCGTCAACCATGATCAGTAATTCCATCAGGCTTTCGTTGGTCGGTGTGCAGGTGGACTGCACCACAAACACATCACGGGCCCGCACATTTTGATTTATTTCGACCGTGACCTCACCGTCGGAGAAGCGACCTACGCTGGCTGCTCCCAGGTTGATCCCCAGATGGCTGGCAATCTCTGCGGCCAAGCCCGGATTGGCATTGCCGGTGAAAACCATGATGTCAGGAGTTTGAACGGTTTGCATGTGCGTGATTCAAAAAAAAGTATAAGTTTGGCAGGGGAGGAAGGATTCGAACCTTCGCATGCTGGAATCAAAATCCAGTGCCTTAACCAACTTGGCGACTCCCCTAC
>CAXNKH010000112.1:0-6072 GCA_964202765.1 Burkholderiales bacterium
GGGCGAATACAACGAGATGAGACCCCACAGTTCGCTTGGCTACAGGCCGCCGGCGCCGGCGGCCGGTAGCCCTCGGGGCCTCATCCTCGCGCAATCTATGATGGTCCAGTAGACTAACAATGGACTGGTACAAAAGATCGGTCAGGTCACTGGTAGCCAAGGGCTTGGTCAAGATTGAAAACTTCAGCCAGAACCAAAACAAGTTTGGCTACGTTTACCTGCTGACGCCGAGCGGCATTGCGGCAAAGGCAGCGCTGACCAGTGTTTTCTTGAGGCGCAAGATGGAAGAGTACGCGGCACTCAAAGTTGAGATTGCGATGTTGAAGTCGGAGATTGAGACTAAAAACGGTGAAAAGCCGTCTGAAAAATGAACTCGGTCGTCCCTAGCAACCCCGTCATTGCAAGCGAAGCGCGGCAATCCATCCCATCTACCAAGGCCCCGTGTTGAACCCTCTCTCCAAAATCAAACTGGCCATCATCGGCCTTGGCTACGTAGGCCTACCCCTTGCAGTTGAATTCGGCAAAAAGCGCTCAGTCGTCGGTTTTGACATCAACCAAAAGCGCATCGACCAACTCAAAGCGGGTCATGACTTCACGCTAGAGACCGAGCCAGATGAACTGCAAGCCGCAACGCAGTTGAGCTTCAGCACCAACCTGGAAGATTTGCGCGCCTGCAATTGCTTTATCGTCACCGTGCCAACGCCGATTGACCAACACAAGCGCCCAGACTTGACACCTCTCATCAAGGCCAGTGAAACCGTTGGTAAGGTACTAAAGCGTGGCGACATCGTCATCTACGAGTCCACCGTTTACCCCGGTTGCACCGAAGAAGATTGCGTCCCTGTGCTTGAAAAATTCTCCGGCCTCAAATTCAACCAAGACTTCTTCTGCGGCTACAGCCCCGAACGCATCAACCCCGGCGACAAAGAGCACCGCGTCACCACCATCAAAAAAATCACTTCTGGCTCCACGCCTGAAATCGCTGACATGGTGGACGCCCTGTACAACCAAATCATCACCGCCGGCACCCACAAAGCCAGCAGCATCAAGGTGGCCGAAGCCGCCAAGGTGATTGAAAACACCCAGCGCGATCTCAACATTGCTCTCATCAACGAGTTGGCCATCATTTTCAACAAATTGGGCATAGACACTGAAGCGGTGCTGCAGGCCGCCGGTACCAAGTGGAACTTCTTGCCCTTTCGCCCTGGCCTGGTGGGCGGCCACTGCATCGGCGTGGACCCGTATTACCTTACCCACAAAGCAGAGTCCATTGGCTATCACCCCCAAATCATCCTCGCCGGTCGCCGCCTGAACGACAGCATGGGCGCCTACGTGGTAACCCAGCTTGTCAAAACCATGACCCAGCGCCGTATCCACGTGCAAGGCGCACGCGTGCTGGTGATGGGCCTGACCTTTAAAGAAAACTGCCCCGACCTGCGCAACACCCGCGTGGTGGACATCGTCAAAGAGCTGGCCGACTACAACGTGCAAGCCGATGTGTTCGACCCCTGGGCCAACGCAGAAGAAGCGCAGCACGAATACGGCATCACCCCCGTGCAGCAGCCACAGCCCGGCGCCTATGACGCCATCGTCATTGCCGTGGCCCACCACCAGTTCAAAGCCATGGGCGCAGAGGCCATCCGCGCCCTGGGCAAACCCGAGCATGTGCTGTACGACCTGAAATACCTGCTGCAAGCGTCAGAGAGCGACATTCGTTTATGAGCCATTTCACCCAACTCCAAACCCGCCTGCAAGCCGAACCCCAGACCTGGCTCATCACCGGCGTCGCGGGCTTCATCGGCAGCAACCTGCTGGAAGCCCTGCTTAAACTCAACCAACGCGTCGTCGGCCTGGACAACTTTGCCACCGGCCACCAGTACAACCTGGATGAAGTTCAATCTTTAGTAACACCAGCGCAATGGCAAAACTTCAACTTCATCCAAGGCGACATCCGCAATCTTGAAAACTGCCAGCGGGCCATGCTCTTTCACCCTCTCCCCCTGGGAGAGGGCAGGGGTGAGGGCTCCCCGAATTACAGCATCCCCGTCGATTACGTCCTCCACCAGGCCGCCCTCGGCTCCGTCCCGCGCTCCCTCGAAGACCCCATCACCACCAACGAAACCAACATCAGCGGCTTCCTCAACATGCTGGTTGCCGCGCGCGATGCCAAAGTAAAGCGTTTCGTCTACGCCGCCAGCAGCTCCACCTACGGCGACCATCCTGCGCTACCAAAGGTCGAAGACAACATCGGCAAGCCGCTATCCCCTTACGCAGTAACTAAATACGTCAACGAACTCTACGCCGACGTCTTCGCCCGCACCTACGGCTTCAAAACCATCGGCCTGCGCTACTTCAACATCTTCGGCCCGCGCCAGGATCCGAACGGCGCCTACGCTGCTGTCATTCCAAAATGGATCGACAGTATGATCAAAGGTGAACCGGTGTATATCAATGGCGACGGCGAAACCAGCCGCGACTTCTGCTTCATCGAAAACGTGCGGCAGATCAACCTGCTGGCCGCTACTACTGGCACACTCCTTCTCCCTTTGGGGGAGGGCTGGGGTGGGGGCATCGGTGAGAGCGACCGAACCAACCAAGTCTATAACGTTGCAGTCGGTGACCGCACCACGCTTAACCAACTATATGAGCAACTTCACCTCAATTTGCTGCCCAGCTATCCCCACCTGCAAGGCGTAAAGCCCGTGTATCGTGATTTCCGTGCGGGCGACGTGCGCCACTCGCTGGCCGACATCAGCAAGGCCACCACGTTATTGGGCTACCAGCCGATCCACCGTATCGGCGAGGGACTGAAAGTGGCGATGGATTGGTATGTGCGGCACGTGACAAAAGAGGCGGCTGATAAATGACGGTGACCTGCATGATTGAAGGAAGGGAATTCAGATGAAAGCTGTGATTTTGGCTGGAGGCCTGGGAACGCGGATCAGCGAGGAAACTTCATTGCGTCCAAAACCTATGATTGAAATCGGTGGACGTCCGATTCTTTGGCACATTATGAAGATGTACTCCGCTCACGGTATCAATGATTTTGTGGTGTGCTGCGGTTACAAAGGCTACGTCATCAAGGAGTACTTTGCCAATTATTTTCTGCACATGTCGGATGTGACATTTGACATGCAGAATAACAAGATGGAAGTACACGAAGGGCATGCAGAGCCGTGGCGAGTGACACTGGTAGATACCGGCGATGACAGCATGACGGGTGGCCGTTTGAAGCGCGTGTCCAGCTATGTAAAAGATGAAGAAGTATTCTGTTTTACCTACGGGGACGGCGTTTCCGACATCGACATATCAGCACAACTGGACTTTCATAAACTGCACGGCAAGCGAGCAACGGTTACCGCTGTTCAGCCTGCGGGTCGATATGGCGCATTGAATATAGATGGTAATTCTGTGCGAGGCTTTATCGAAAAACCGCAGGGTGATGGTGGCTGGATTAACGGCGGTTTTTTTGTCTTGTCACCAAGCTGCATCGATTTGATCGCTAATGACAGTTCTTCGTGGGAAGGTGATCCGCTTAGCAAGCTTGCGGCTCAGGGTGAACTGATGGCTTATGAGCACGGTGGATTCTGGCAACCAATGGATACACTGCGCGACAAGAACCACTTGGAAGAGCTATGGCAAAGCGGCAAAGCACCATGGAAGGTATGGAAGTGAAACTGGCTTTCTGGCGCGGCAAACGCGTTCTTCTCACCGGCCACACAGGCTTCAAGGGTGCATGGATGGCACTTTGGCTCCACCGGCTTGGTGCCCAAGTCACCGGTATCAGCCTGCCCCCGGCAACGGCTCCGAATCTCTTCGATCTGGCCAACGTCCAAACGATCACCGACAGTCATTTCTGCGATATCCGCGACGCAGCCGCACTCGCTGCGTTGATCAAAAAAGCCCAACCTGAAATCGTTTTCCATCTGGCTGCGCAAGCGTTGGTGCATGCCAGCTATCGCGACCCGTTGGCGACCTTTGCCACCAACGTTCAAGGCACCGCCAATGTGCTCGACGCCCTGCGACAGATCGACTCGGTCCGGGCGGTTGTTGCCATTACAACCGACAAGGTCTACAAGAACCTGGAACAGCCTTACCCATACCGCGAGACGGATGCGCTGGGTGGTCACGATCCCTACAGCGCCAGCAAGGCCGCATCGGAAATCGTTATCGCCAGTTACCGTGACTCCTACCTGTACAACAAAGGCATCGCCGTTGCCTCGGCCCGTGCCGGCAACGTCATCGGTGGCGGTGACTGGTCCGCAGACCGTCTAATTCCAGACGCCATCCGGGCCTGGAACGCAAACCAGCCACTACAGATTCGCCGCCCGCAAGCCATCCGCCCCTGGCAACACGTATTGGAACCGCTCGCCGGTTACATCAATCTCGCCGAACAACTGTGGCAACAACCGAGATTGGCAGGCGCCTACAACTTTGGCCCGCAAACTCATGAAGCGGCAACCGTGCGCGAAGTCGTGCAACTGGCGCAAGGCGCCTACGGCATGGGGCAAGTCTCTTGGGGTGATGGCACCGAAGGCCCGCATGAAGCTGGCTGGCTGGCCCTTGAGATCGCCAAGGCACGTAGCGTGCTGGGCGTTCAACCGCGCTGGCCACTGGTTGAATCCGTGCAGCGCACTGTCCACTGGTATCGCCAGCAGCATGAAGGTGCCGACGCTCGGGCACTGTGCGAAGCAGACATCTCAGCCTACGAAACGGCCAACGAATCAAGTGGGGCATCATGAGCCGCTTCACCATTCTCGATACCCCCATCGCCGATCTCAAGATCGTCGAGCGTCAACAACTGGGCGATAGCCGTGGCTTCCTCGCGCGCCTGTTCTGCGCCGACGAACTCGCCGCTGCGGGCTGGCACAAACCCATCGCCCAGATCAATCAAACGCTCACGCAAAAGCTGGGTACGATTCGCGGCTTGCATTTTCAGAACGCCCCCTATGCCGAGATGAAACTCGTAACTTGTTTGCGCGGTGCAATTTGGGATGTGACGGTGGACCTGCGCGCCGGATCGCCAACCTTTTTGCAATGGCACGCCGAGGAACTTTCAGCCGTCAATCACCGTGCACTGCTGATACCCGAAGGCTTCGCTCACGGTTTCCAAACCCTTTGTGACGACTGCGAGCTCATTTATTTGCACTCACGCGCCTATATGCCAGGTGCAGAGGCTGGGCTCAACCCGAAAGACTCCATGATCTCAATTAGGTGGCCGTTGACCATTACTGAACTTTCCGCCAGAGATGCACAACACCCAATGCTCGATCATCAATTCAAAGGAGTACCGCTGTGAAATGCCGTCATTGCGCCGCCCCGTTGGAGCACACTTTCCTCGACCTCGGCTTCGCACCCCCATCGAACGCCTATCTGACAGCTGCAGACCTCGCCAGGCCAGAAAAGTACTACCCCCTGAAAATCAAAGTCTGCGAACAATGCTGGCTGGTGCAAACCGAGGATTACACCCAGGCCGACGAATTGTTTAGCTCCGACTACGCCTACTTCTCCAGCACCTCAACCGGCTGGGTTGCCCATGCGGCAAGCTATGCAGAAAAAATGACAGGGCAACTGAAACTCACCAAAGACAGCCTGGTCATCGAGGTTGCTTCCAACGATGGCTACCTGCTCAAAAATTTCGTGGCTACAGGTATTCCATGCCTGGGCATCGAGCCCACCGCCAGTACCTCCGCCGCCGCCGAGAAGCTTGGCATACCTGTCATGCGAGAGTTCTTTGGTGAGCAAATCGGCAAGCAACTCGCCACCTCAGGCAAACAGGCCGATCTAATCGCCGGTAACAACGTCTATGCCCATGTGCCTGACATCAACGACTTCACCCGTGGCCTGAAAGCCGCACTCAAACCCGGCGGCACCATCACCCTGGAATTTCCTCACCTGATGCGCTTGATCGAGCACACCCAGTTCGACACCGTCTATCACGAACATTTTTCTTACCTCTCTCTCTACTCGGTTGAACGCATCTTCAAAGCCGCCGGTTTGCGTGTTTGGAATGTCGAAGAGCTGCCGACGCATGGAGGCAGTTTGCGAGTTTATGGCTGCCATGCCGAAGAT
>CAXNKH010000113.1:0-6039 GCA_964202765.1 Burkholderiales bacterium
AGACCAGTGCCGAAGTACTGGAGTACAGCGGCGCTTTCTTGCAGCTGTACCGCGAGGAAGGCTGGTACCTTGAGCGCACCGTGCATTACGTGGCACGGGTGGGCCTGGACTACGTGAAGAAGAAAGTGCTGCAAGACACCGAGAACCGCAAGGCGCTATGGGAGCGTTTGCAGTTCACGTTGGACGGCGAACCCGATCCCTGGTTCGAGCAGGCCAAAGCCGGCGTCGACGTGCGCCAGTTCGAGAAGATCAATGCCTGAATCAGGCCCCGTGGAATATGAACCGTTCGCCCTGAGCCTGAGCGGGAATTTAGACTTGATCGGGCCGGAGCAATAGATCAGGCCGTGCCCATTAAAAAAATGCAAGAACTATCAAAAAGTGAGTGAGTCATGAGTAAATGGAAAACCATCTGCCGGATCGAAGACATTCCGGTGCTGGGTTCGCGCCGCGTGGCGCGATCGCAGGGCATGGACGTGGCCGTGTTTCGCAACGACCAGGACCAGGTCTTCGCCCTGCTCGACCGCTGCCCGCACAAGGGCGGCCCTTTAAGCCAGGGCATTGTGTTTGGCACCAGTGTGGCCTGCCCGCTGCATAACTGGACCATCGGCCTAACCGACGGCTGCGCCAGGGCTCCGGACATCGGCTGTGCGCCAAGTTTTGCCGTCAAGGTTGACGCTGGCGTGGTGCAGCTGAACACTCACGAGCTAGCCACATTGGCGCTTGACCTAAAGCCCCCAGTGGCCGGACCAAAGAACATAGTTATCGCTTAAACCCCTGCGCCAACCACGACCTCAGCACCGCCCCGCATGGCCCCCAACCTGATTCGAGAAACCAAATCCACCTGTCCTTATTGTGGTGTGGGCTGTGGCGTCATCATTGAATCGACTGGCACGCAAATCACGGGCGTCAGGGGCGACACCGAGCACCCCGCCAACTTTGGCCGTCTGTGCTCCAAGGGATCCACGCTGCACCTGACAGCAACCCAAGCCGTCACGCAACAAACCCGACTGCTGCAACCGATGCGTCGCCTGCAACGGGACCAAGCGCCGCAGCCGCTGTCGTGGGACGCAGCGTTGGGTTTTGCCAGTGAGACTTTCTCACAAATCATCAAGGAACACGGCCCCGACGCGGTAGGCTTTTACGTCAGCGGTCAGTTGCTCACCGAGGACTACTACGTCTTCAACAAGCTGGCCAAGGGCCTGATTGGCACCAACAACATCGACACCAACTCGCGCCTGTGCATGAGCAGCGCGGTCGCTGGCTACAAACTCACGCTGGGGGCCGATGCGCCACCCGCCTGCTATGACGACGTGAACCATGCGCAGTGTATTTTCATGGTTGGCAGCAACGCTGCTTACGCCCACCCCGTGCTGTTTAGGCGGATTGAAGAGGCTAAACAAAAAAATCCGGCACTGAAAATCATCGTGGCCGATCCGCGCCGTACCGACACCGCCGAGTTAGCCGATCTGTTTTTACCGATCCAACCCGGAACCGATGTGATGCTGTTTCACGGCATGCTGCACCTGATGCTTTGGGAAGGCTGGACCGACACCGTCTACATCGCCGCCCACACCCGTGGCTTTGACGCACTCAAAGCGCTGGTGCGTGACTACACGCCGCAGCTGGTAGCGCAAACCTGTGGCATCAGCAGAGACGATCTTTTTACCGCTGCCAGATGGTTTTCCGGAATTTTCGAAGATGACTCTTCGCCTCGTGGCCCCACCTTGAGCTTGTACTGCCAGGGTCTAAACCAATCGAGCAGCGGCACGGCCAAGAACGCCGCCCTGATCAACCTGCACCTGGCCACCGGCCAAATCGGCAAGCCTGGCGCGGGCCCGTTTTCGCTCACTGGCCAGCCCAACGCCATGGGCGGTCGTGAAGTGGGTGGCATGGCCAATTTGCTAAGTGCCCACCGCGACTTGAGCAACCCCGCGCACCGCGCGGAAGTGGCAGCCCTGTGGGGCGTACCGGATGTGCCAGCAAAACCCGGCAAAACAGCTGTGGAAATGTTTCAAGCCGCCGCCGACGGCGAAATCAAAGCGCTGTGGATAGCCTGCACCAACCCGGCGCAAAGCATGCCGGATCAGGCCACCGTGCGCCGCGCCCTGCAACGTGCGCAGCTGGTGGTGGTGCAAGAAGCCTTTGCCAGTGCCGCCACCTGTGAGTTTGCCGACCTGTTGCTGCCCGCTAGCACCTGGGGTGAGAAAGAAGGCACGGTGACCAACAGCGAACGGCGCATCAGCCGTGTGCGCGCCGCCGTGCCCGCACCAGGCCAGGCGCGGCATGACTGGTCCATTGCCGTTGACTTTGCCCAGCGGTTAGAGAAAGAAATTGGGGTCAGAGCAATGGGGGTCAGATCCGAATTCAGGACAACCCTCTCAACGACGACCAACAACAGTGAACGAAATTCGGCTCTGACCCCCATTGCGTTCTCTCCGGAGAAAATACTTTTCCCCTACACCACCCCAGAAAAAATCTGGCTAGAACACCGCGAATCCACCCGCGGCCGCGACCTCGATATCACGGGTCTCAGCTACGCCATGCTCGAGCAACAGCCCGCCCAATGGCCCCTTCGTGAAGGCGATTCGACAGGCAAAAAGAGACTCTACGATGACGGCATCTTCCCCACCTCTGACGGCAAGGCAATATTTGCAGTCTTACCCTACCAGCCCTTGGCTGAGCCACGCGAATCGCGCTATCCGTTTTCCTTGAACACGGGCCGCCTGCGTGACCAGTGGCACGGCATGACCCGGACCGGCACCCTGGGTCGATTGTTCGGCCATGTGGCCGAACCGGCGATTCAAATGAACCCGCAAGACATGGTGCGGCGCGGCCTCAAAGAGGGTGACCTGGTTCACGTCACCAGCAAGCGCGGCTCTATCCTGCTACCGCTGCAAAGCAGCAGCGACATCGGTCTGACCCAAGCCTTCATCGCCATGCACTGGGGCGCTGAAACGCTGAGTGGGCGCAGCAGCAGCGGCGAGCCGCTGGCGGGTGTGAATGCACTCACCACATCGGCCTATTGCCCCCTCTCCAAACAACCCGAACTCAAACACGCAGCCGTCAAAATTTTGAAAGCCGAGTTGCCCTGGTCGCTGCTGGCCCTGGCCTGGCTGCCCGAGGATTCGGCCTTGGCAACGCGAGAGACTTTGAAGGCTTTGATGACCCAATTCAGCTATGCCTGCTGCGTGCCATTTGGCCAGGAGCGCAGCGGCGTTCTGTTCCGTGCCGCCTCCGACTACCCTCCCGAGGACGCCTTAATCAGTCAGCTCGAAGGCTTGCTGGGCCTGGCCAGCCCCGAGGCACTGCGCTATGCCGACAAAAAGAAGCACCAACGCCGCAGCATGAAACTGTTGCGCGTGGGCGGCGATACGCAGCTGGAGGGCTTTTTACTGGCGGGCGATACCAGCGCCCAGGCGTGGATCAAAACCCTGCTACAGGACGAACTTCCGGCGCAGGCCTATGGCCGCCTGCTGCTCTCACCCGGCGCCAAAGCGCCCGTGGCCATCCATTCGCGCGGCAAACAAGTGTGCGCCTGTCTCAACGTCAGCGAAGAAGCCATCTCCCGCTTTCTGGCAACCACGACTGGCGACGACGAGGCACGGCTGAGCGGACTGCAAAGCTCATTGAAATGCGGCACCAACTGTGGTTCCTGCATTCCCGAACTCAAACGCTGGGTACGCCAGGTGCGGCTGACTCAAGCCGCGTAAAAAACGGGCGCCTCGACCCAGTCCCGCAGACAATCCGCAAAATGGCTCGCCAACACCGCGCGGCCGCAAGTGGGCACGGCGATCAGGGTTTCCCCCCTACAGGGCCGTGGGCCGCTGTGGCATAAACGTAAGATGAATACTTCAACTGAAAGGGAATAACCATGCTTTCGAGAAAAACCGTTCTTGCTGGTGCCGCCTTGCTGGCTTGCGCAGCACTGTCGCTGATGGCAACCCCAACCCTGGCAAAGGACGTCGTGAAAATTGCATTCGTTGGTCCACTCAGTGGCGGCGTGTCGAATATGGGCCTGGGTGGGCGCAACTCGACCGATCTGGCCATTCGCTTGCGCAACGAAGATCCCAAGGCGAAGTACACCTACCAACTGGTGGCGCAGGACGATGAATGCAAACCCAACATCGGGGTTCAGGTAGCGACCAAGGTCGCCTCGGACAAGAGCATCGTGGCCGGCGTCACTCACTACTGCTCCGCGGTGGCCATGGCGACGGTCAGTGTCTACCACCGTTTTGGTATGCCGGCGGTGGTCTGGGGTGCGGTACTGCCTGATATCACCTACGCCAACGACTTCAAAGAAGTCCACCGCGTCAACGGAACCATGATCAACCAAAACGAGGTTGCAGCCAAGTTCATGACAGGTATGGGCTACAAGAAGTTTGCGGTCATCCATGACACGACGGATTACGGCAAAGGCCATAACAAGTATTTCAGCGACTACCTCAAGAAGAACGGTGGCAGCATCCTGGGAACCTTTGGTGTGACGGCTGACCAGCAGGATTTCACGACCGAGTTGACCAAGATCCGCGAACTCAAGCCTGAAGTGATCTACTTTGGTGGTTTGACGCCGCTCGGTGTGCGCATTCGCACTCAGATGGACAAGCTCGGCATCAAGGCCCAACTGCAAGGGACCTCGGGTATCAAGTCAGATGCCTACATTAGCGGTGCTGGCAAGGAACTGGCTGAAGGCACCCTCTCCTTCATCGAAGGAGCGCCTTGGGAAAAGCTGCCCGGTGGCCTGTTCTTTACTGGGAAATATACCCAGCAAAAATATGGCGAATCGGCTGAGGCCTATGGCCCATTCGCATTTGCTGCCGCCAACTTGATCATGGACGCCATCGAGAAGGTCGGGCCAGATCGCAAAAAGGTTCTTGAGGTACTCAACAAGACCAAGGATGTCGAAACCATTATTGGCAAGGTCAGCTTCGATGCTCATCGCCAAAATATCGTCCCGCTGATCACCAAGTACGTGGTTGAGAACGGCGCTTGGGTTGTTTGGGAAGACAGCAGCTACGACAAAGGCAAACGAAAGCTCGCCGGCCTGTGACGCGCCATAACCCACCCGCTTGCGGTGCGCGAGTGGGTGGTTTTTACATGTTCTGGGACGGGCGATGAGCGAAATTGGTCAATACATATTCAACGGCTTGATGCTGGGCATGATCTATGCCATGGTCGCCGTAGGCTTCACCTTGTTTTTCGGGGTGCTTGACGTCATTAAGTTTTCCCACGGCGACACCTTGATGGTTGGGGCCTTTGTGGGCCTCACCGCATCGATTGCGATGGTCAAGCTGGGTGTTTCTTCTCCGCTGCTGCAACTGATCGTCGTCGTGCTTTTTGCGGTGGGTGTGACGGGGCTCCTGGGTGCCGTCATCGCCAAGTCTCTTATCTTGCCCTTGCACCAGGCGCCCCCTTTGAATACCTTGCTGGCGACCTTGATGCTGGGAACGGTGATCCGCGAGGCGGTGCGACTTTTCTACCCGGATGGATCCAACTCCAAGCCCTTCCCCGCACTTTTACCAACCTCGTCGGTCGAAGTCGGTACGCTGTCCTTGCGGGTCGATAACCTGATCCTGCTTGCCAGCGGATTGGTGGCGATTGCCGGAGTTCACTTCCTCATCACGCGTACCAAACTCGGGATGGCAATTCGTGCTGTGGCCCAAGATGGAGAAACAGCACGCCTGATGGGCATCAATTTTGAGGCGATTGTTCTGTTCACCTTTGCCCTTGGCTCGGGACTGGCGGCCTTGGCCGGGGTCATGAATGGCTTGTACTACAACGAAGTAAATTTCAGTGTGGGCCTGCTGCTCGGGGTGATCGGTTTTGCCGCAGCTATCCTGGGCGGGCTCGGCAATATGTATGGCGCGATCATCGGCGGGTTCCTGTTTGCGGCACTCCAGGTTCTGGGCAGCGCGATGCTGCCAGCGTTGGTCCCCGATATTCCCAGTGCCTACAAAGACGTGTTTGCTTTCGCAGCAGTCATCATCCTGATGGCTTGGAAGCCGACGGGGTTGATCGCAGAAAAATCAAGTGAGCGCGTTT
>CAXNKH010000114.1:0-6026 GCA_964202765.1 Burkholderiales bacterium
CAGGCGCTGGCACAGGCCGGCTGCCATCAGTTGCTGATCAATACCGCCTGGTTGGGTCAACAAATTTTCGATCATTTTGGAGCCTCGCCGACGGTGGCAGGGCAGCAGTTGTCCATCGCTTACTCGCACGAAGGCCGTGATTTTGGTGGGGCACTGGAAACCGCCGGCGGCATTGCACGTGCGCTGCCGCAGTTGGGCCCCGTGTTCTGGGTCCTGGCTGCCGATGTCTACACGCCGGGATTTGTGTTCTCTCAAGCCGCCCTAGACAAGTTTGCCCGCAGCGACAAGCTGGCCCACCTCTGGTTGGTTCCCAACCCTCCACACAACCTGCGTGGTGATTTCGGCCTGGGTCCCTCAGGGTTGGCGCTGAACCGGCCCCAAGATGCCGGCCAAACCCTCTACACCTACAGCACCATCGGCCTGTACCGCCGCGCCCTGTTTGAAGCCCCATGCTGCACCATCCCCCCGGGTAACCCGCTGGGCGCAGCAGCCCCACTGGCGCCCCTGCTGCGCTCGGCCATGGGCAATCAACAGGTAAGCGCTGAGTTGTATTTAGGGCCCTGGACCGATGTCGGGACCCCGGCTCGACTGGCCCAACTCAACCAGACCCCAACCGAGAACCCCTCATGAACTCTTCCGTTTACAGCGAGCGTCGCTCCCGTCTGGCAGCCCATCTGGGCACCGGCGCAATCGCCATCATTCCAACCGCGCCTGAACGCGGACGTAACCGCGACAGTGACTTTTTATACCGTCACGACAGTTACTTCTACTACCTGACCGGCTTTACCGAGCCCCAAGCCTGGCTAGTCCTGACCGGTGACGGGCAGAGCACGCTGTTTTGCCAACCCAAAGAGTTGGAGCGTGAAATCTGGGATGGTTACCGACTCGGACCTGCCGCCGCACCTCAAACCTTGGGTCTGCAAGTGGCTCATTCAGTGGCCGAGCTCGACCTGCGTATGCCCCAGCTGATGGAAAACTGCGAAACCGTCTGGTACCCATTTGCCACCCATCAGGGGCTGGAAACACAGGTGGCTGGCTGGCTGGGCAAAGTGCGGGCCCGGGTTCGCTATGGCGCCCTGTGTCCGGGGCGGCAACAAGATGTGTGTCTGCTGCTCGATGAAATGCGTTTGTTCAAAGACTTTCATGAACAATCCACCATGCGCCGCGCCGCACAGATCAGCGCAGCAGGCCACGTCCGCGCCATGCAGCTCAGCGCCCGCATGCTGCGTGAAGGTCGGGACGTGCGTGAATACCACCTGGACGCCGAACTGCTGCATGAGTTCCGGCGTCAGGGTTCGCAATACCCAGCCTATGGCTCGATCGTTGCGGCAGGCGCCAATGCCTGCGTTTTGCACTACCGCGCCGATACCGCGCCAATTCGCGCTGGCGAACTGGTGCTGATTGATGCCGGTTGCGAGCTCGACGGTTATGCCAGTGACATCACACGCACTTTCCCGGCCAACGGTAAATTTACCGGCCCGCAGCGCGCGCTGTACGAGCTGGTACTGGCCAGTCAGGAAGCGGCCATCGCCGCCACCCGGGCTGGCGCACGCTTCACCGCCCCACACGAAGCCACGGTCAAGGTCCTGGCACAGGGGCTGCTGGATTTGGGTCTGCTGGATGCCAACAAGGTGGGAACGGTGCAGGACGTGATTGACCTGCGTGCTTATTTTCAGTTTTATATGCACCGCACCGGCCATTGGTTGGGTATGGATGTGCATGACTGCGGCAGCTACATCGAACCGGGTGAAATCGGCCAAGTCAGCGAACGCAAAGACCCCTTGAGCGGCGAATCCATCAAAGACCGCCCCAGCCGCATCTTGCAAGCCGGCATGGTGCTGACCATTGAACCCGGCCTTTATGTGCGCCCCGCGCCCGGCGTTCCCGAACAGTTTCACAACATCGGCATCCGGATTGAAGACGACGCCATCGTGACCGAGGCTGGCTGCGAACTGATCAGCCGCGGCGTACCGGTCCAGGCCAACGAAATTGAAGCCTTGATGCGTTAGGGCGCCGCATGGCGCTCCCCGGCTAAGGGTTTCCCCCGGGTCGGCACTACAATGTCACTCCCTTACGCAAGCAAGATGGGTGGGCAGGTCCACCCAGGCGGGTCTGAGCAGGAGCTATTGAATGTCAAGTACGCCGGTCAAATCGTCGAATAAAAGCGCTGAATTGCGCCAAGCCGCTCTCGAGTACCATGCGTTTCCCACCCCCGGCAAAATCTCCATCGCTGCCACCAAGCAGTTGATCAACCAGCACGACCTGGCTCTGGCTTATTCGCCCGGCGTGGCCGCTCCTTGCGAAGAAATCTTCAAGGACCCCAACGCGGCTTTCAAATACACAGCGCGCGGTAATTTGGTCGCCGTCATTACCAACGGCACAGCCGTTCTGGGTCTGGGTGATATTGGCCCGCTGGCAGCCAAACCGGTCATGGAGGGCAAGGCTGTTCTGTTCAAGAAGTTTGCCGGCATCGATGTGTTTGACATCGAGATCAATGAGAAACATGACCTGGACAAACTGGTCGACATCATCGCCTCATTGGAGCCAACTTTTGGCGGCATCAACCTCGAAGACATCAAAGCACCTGACTGCTTTTATGTCGAGCGCAAACTGCGCGAACGCATGAAGATTCCGGTCTTTCACGACGACCAGCATGGGACGGCCATCACGGTTGGTGCGGCCATTCTCAACGGCCTCAAAGTGGTTGGCAAAGACATCAAGAATGTCAAGCTCGTCACATCGGGGGCGGGCGCCGCAGCGCTGGCCTGCCTGGGGCTGTTGCTCAAACTGGGTATGCCGCGCAAGAACATTTTTGTCACCGATTTGGCCGGTGTGGTCTATCAAGGCCGTACCGAGTTGATGGACGAGGACAAAATCGGCTTTGCCCAAGCCACCACGGCCCGCAGCCTAGCCGAAGTGATCCAAGGTGCCGACGTTTTTCTGGGCCTGTCTGCCGATGGTGTTCTCAAGCCCGCGATGGTCAAAGCCATGGCGGCCAAACCCTTGATCCTGGCCTTGGCCAACCCCACTCCGGAAATCACGCCGGAAGAGGTCAAGGCGGTCCGGGACGACGCCATCATGGCCACCGGGCGCACCGACTACCCCAATCAGGTCAACAACGTTCTGTGTTTCCCCTATATTTTCCGCGGCGCACTGGATGCGGGTGCGTCCACCATCACCGACGAGATGGAAATTGCGGCAACCCATGCCTTGGCTGAGCTGGCTCAAGCCGAGCAAAGCGAGGTGGTGGCAGCGGCCTACGCTGGTCAGCAGCTGGCTTTTGGCCCGGAATACTTGATTCCCAAGCCCTTTGACCCGCGGCTGATGATCAAAATCGCTCCGGCAGTGGCACAAGCCGCGGCCGACAGCGGCGTTGCATTGCGCCCGATCAAGGACATGGATGCCTACCGCGACAAGCTTCAAGGCTTTGTCTATGCCTCGGGCACGATCATGAAACCTATTTTCACAGCGGCCAAGCGCGCCCTGAAAAACCGGGTGGCCTATGCCGAAGGCGAAGACGAGCGGGTCTTGCGCGCGACCCAGATCGTGGTTGACGAGGGCTTGGCTAGGCCGACCTTGATTGGCCGTCCGGTCATCATTGCCCAACGCATCGAGAAATTCGGCTTGCGGCTGAAAGAAGAGCTCGACTACGACGTCGTCAATGTCGAGCAAGACCATCGCTACCGCGATTTCTGGCAGAGCTACCACCGCATGACCGAGCGCAAGGGCGTGACCGAGCAAATCGCCAAAATTGAAATGCGCCGACGGCTCTCCCTGATCGGTGCCATGTTGCTGCACAAGGGCGATGTCGATGGTTTGATTTGCGGAACCTGGGGCAACACGGCGCTGCACTTGCAATACATCGATCAAGTCATAGGTCGTCGCTCTGGTGTCCACACTTACGCCTGCATGAATGCGGTTTTGCTACCTGATCGCCAGTTGTTTTTGGTCGACACCCACGTTAATTACGATCCAACGGCTGAGCAGTTGGCCGAAATCACGATCATGGCGGCAGAAGAAATGCGCCGTTTTGGCATCCGCCCCAAAGCGGCCCTGCTGTCACACTCCAGCTTTGGCAGCAGCAACCAGCCCAGCGCCATCAAAATGCGGCAGGCTTTGGAGCTGCTCAAGGCCCAAGCCCCTTGGCTCGAGGTCGATGGTGAAATGCACGGGGATGTGGCGCTTGACAGTCAAGCGCGCGCCTCCATCATGCCCAACAGCACACTCACGGGCGCCGCCAATTTGTTGGTTTTCCCCAATATTGATGCCGCCAATATCACCTACAACCTGCTCAAAACAGCGGCTGGCGGCAATATTGCAATTGGTCCCGTGCTTTTGGGCTCTGCCAAGCCGGTCCATATTTTGACACCCAGCACCACCGTCCGCAGAATCGTGAACATGACGGCGCTGACTGTCACCGACGCCAATGCTTTGCGCTCCTAGGGACAGGATGCAGGCGAGCGCTTACTTTATAAAATAATAACCCTGACCGGGACGCCCAAATTTGGGACGTCCCCTTGCGTTTTTCTTCAAAATACGCGACACTCTCGTTTCTGAAATTTGAGGAATAGTCCGAAATTTCAGAAGAGTGTCTTTTCCATGGTGCGCTTGTCCAACTTGAAGTTCTTTGCGACCTGCTTATTGTTGGTCGCAACTTCAGTCTCGGTGCCTGCCAAGGAGCCGGTTGCTCTAACAAGCATGACGCCGGTTGCCATGGCGACGTTGCCGAGTCAGGGTGTTCAGACTTATGAGCGAATTCTTCGGGGTGGCCCCTTCGCGCATGAGAAAGATGGTGTGGTTTTTGGCAATCGGGAACGATTGCTACCAGCCCAAACCCGCGGGTATTACCGCGAGTACACCGTCAAGACGCCCGGGTCGCACGACCGAGGAGCCCGGCGCATTGTGTGCGGAGGTCAGCCCAGGACACCGGATGCTTGTTATTACACGGACGATCATTACGCGAGTTTTCGCAAGATTGCCCCCTAATTTATTGAAGTCATTGAAGAAAGAGCTGCGGGGATGGATACGCCACTTCGTCATTTAAGAACCAATATCGTTCAGTCGATCCGGGCCTTGCGGGTACCCGATTTGCAGGATGCTGCCCAACATTTGGGCCAGCATTTTCTCTATGCCAACTTGGCTAACGCCCAGTCCAAGCAGGATATTCTCGATTTGATCAGCCAGCAATTCACTTTCCCGACCCATGTCGGCAAGAATTTCGATGCGCTGTACGACAGCATGACCGACCCGCTGCACAAGTCTGGCCCACAACCAGGTTTTATCATCGTGCTCGAACAGATTCCGGCCAACGCCAAGTTTGACAAAGAAGCACGCGAGCAACTGCTCGATATCTTCAGGGATGCCTCGGACTACTGGGGGGATCGAAAGATACCCTTCAGGTGCTTCTATTCTTTTCTGTAGCCCGTTCTGCACACACCAGCCAAGCAGAACGGGCGAATCAGGCCAAGAACGACACCGACAGCACCGAGGCTTTGTCCGGTATCGAGTTGCTCACCGAGTCCGGCGAAAAAATGCCGACCGACAAACTGTTGGATATTTCGCCACTGGCGCTGCGCATGAGCAGCCCCTTCAACGCGGGATACTGGATGGCGGCGACATAAGGCTATTGTCCCCGCACTCGTCGCGGCACGTACTGCGCGGCCCTCTCATATCAAGCGTCAAAAAAGCCCGCAGCTGCGGGCTTTTTTTATTCGCCTTCGATTTGCGCCAGGGTAATGTACTCTTGGACCGACACTTCTTCGGCACGGCGCTGTACGTCAAAGCGCCCCGACAGCCCCTGCGCTTCCAGCCAGTAGCCCAAGGTGTGGCGCAATAACTTGCGCCGTTGACTGAAGGCCACGCGCACAATTTCACCGAATCGCTTGACATCGAGGGGCTGCGGCTCAGGGTGCGGCACCATGCGAACCACCGCGCTGTCAACGCGCGGCGGTGGCTCAAAGCTCTCGGGCGGAACAAACAGCACATTGTCCATGGCGTAACGCCACTGCAGCATCACGCTCAACCGC
>CAXNKH010000115.1:0-5993 GCA_964202765.1 Burkholderiales bacterium
CCTGATGGGGGGATCCTTCGCGTTGGCGTTGAAACGCGCTGGCCTGGTCAAACGCGTGATCGGTTTCAGCCCATCGAGCGCCACCCGAGAACGGGCGCTTCAGCTCGGCGTGATTGATGTCGCCGCAAGCAGCGCCGAGCAGGCGGCAGCGGGCGCCGATTTGGTTCTGATCGCAGTGCCGGTGGCAGCAACTGAAGCCACTTTGAAAGCGATTGCGTCCTTCATCACCCCAGACACGTTGCTGATGGACGTGGGCTCGACCAAATCCGATGTGGTTGCCGCCGGTCAAAGAATTTTGGGGGCTCGCATGGCTTGCCTGGTGCCGGCGCATCCGATCACCGGCAAGGAAGTCGCGGGCATTGAACATGCCGATGTCTTTCTTTACCGTGGCTGCCAGGTGATTCTCACACCCACCGAGCAAACCCATGGCAGACAAGTGACGCAAGCACTAGCGCTCTGGAGCGCACTGGGTTGCCAGGTAAGGCAGATGTCTGCTGCCGCGCACGACGCCGCATTTTCCGCGGTCAGCCATTTGCCCCATTTGCTGGCCTTTGCCTTCATCAACGCCATTGCTGGCCAAGCCGAGGGGGCCGACTTTTTGTCTTTGGCTGGACCCGGATTTCGCGACTTCAGCCGGATTGCCGCGGCTGAGCCCAAGGTCTGGCGCGACATCCTGCTGAGTAACCAGCAAGAACTGCTGGTTCAAACTCGATTTTTCCAAAGCGAATTGTCCAAACTGGAAAAAGCCATCAGCCAGGGCAACAGCGCCGAACTCGAGCGCCTGATCAGACTATCCAGCCAGACTCGCGGCAGTTGGACCATGGCCGCCAAAACCAGCGCAGACTGAGCGTGTACGCCACCGAATTTTTGGATCTTCCGCCGCTGCAAAGCGCCAGCGGGACTGTGGTTTTGCCCGGCTCGAAAAGTATTTCGAATCGTGTTTTACTGCTGTCGGCGCTGTGCCGGGGCAGTACCACCTTGCACGATGTGCTCGACTCTGACGACACCCGTGTCATGCTCACGGCCCTGCGCCAGCTCGGCTGCGGCGTGCGTCAGGAAGGAACTCGGATCGAGATCGATGGCCTGGCTGGCCAGCTCAACTTGAACAAGGCCGCCTTGTTCATGGGTAATGCCGGAACCGCGATGCGCCCGCTCACCGCCGCCCTGGCCGTGCTGGGCGGTGACTTCAGCTTGAGCGGTGTGCCGCGCATGCACGAGCGCCCGATTGCTGACCTGGTTGACGCCTTGGTTCAACTGGGCTGCAACATCGACTACCTGGAGCAAAGCGGCTACCCACCGTTGCATATCGGCCAACCGCAGTTAAAGCTCGATGAGCCGATCAGGATCCGGGGCGATGTCTCGAGTCAGTTTCTCACGGCGCTCCTGATGGCACTGCCTTTGGTGGCAAAGCAAGCTATTGTGATCGAGGTGGTGGGCGAACTGATTTCGCGCCCTTATATAGAAATCACCCTGAATCTGTTGGCTCGTTTTGGGGTCCAAATTCAGCGTCATGGCTGGCAACGTTTCACTATTCCTGCCGGCAGTCAGTTGCAATCGCCCGGCCAGCTGCACGTCGAGGCTGACGCTTCATCTGCCAGTTATTTCATCGCTCTTGGTGCGATTGCCAGCGGGGGCGAGGTCGAGGGCGGACGGGACCGAATTCGGATCGAAGGAGTCGGCGCTAACTCGATTCAGGGCGATATCCGGTTTATCGATGCGGCCCGTCAAATGGGTGCCCAGATCGAGAGTGGCCCCAACTGGCTGGAGATATCACGTGGCCAAGACGGCGTGGGCTGGCCTCTCAAGGCCATTGATCTGGATTGCAACGAAATCCCCGACGCCGCCATGACGCTGGCCGTGTTGGCTTTGTTCGCCAAGGGGACAACCACCCTGCGCAACATCGCGAGTTGGCGCGTCAAAGAAACCGACCGCCTCAAAGCCATGGCAATCGAGTTGCGCAAGCTCGGCGCCAAGGTCGAAGAAGGACCCGATTTCATTCACATCACGCCGCCCTCATCGACCCAAGCTTGGCGCCCAGCCAGTATCCACACGTATGACGACCACCGGATCGCCATGTGCTTTTCTCTGGCAGCGTTCAACCCGGCGCTAACCAGGGTCCGGATCGAAGATCCGAAATGTGTGGCCAAGACCTATCCCGACTATTTCGAAACCCTGTTCTCGGTGAGCCGGACTGAGGTCGGCTTGATTCCCGTCATCTGCATCGATGGCCCGACCGCTTCGGGCAAGGGCAGCTTGGCCTCACGGGTCGCCGCCAAACTGGGTTACCACTATCTCGATTCGGGCGCCTTGTACCGGGTCACGGCCTTGGCCGCTTTGCGTGCTGGCCTGCGCCTGGACAGCAGCAACGAGGCCGCCATCGCCAAGCTGGCAGAACAATTGCCCCTGCGATTTTCTGGCCAGCGGGTGTTGCTCGATGGCGTCGATGTGGATGAACTGATCCGTAGCGAAGAAGCCGGCATGAATGCCTCCAAGGTGTCGGCCTTGCCCGAAGTCAGGCGCGCTCTGGTGGCCCTGCAGCACAGTTTTCGTCAGTTGCCAGGCCTGGTGGCCGATGGTCGCGACATGGCGACCGTGATCTTTCCCGATGCCCAGTTGCAGGTGTTCTTGACCGCCAGCGCCGAACAACGCGCGCAAAGACGGCACAAGCAATTGATTTCAAAGGGTTTTTCAATTACAATCCATGCTCTTCGAGCCGATTTGGAAGAACGTGATGCACGCGACACCTCTCGCAGCGTTGCGCCTCTCAAGGCAGCTGAAGCAGCCCATCTGCTAGACAACTCTAATTTAACGATTGAAGAATCGGTAATTCAGGTGTTGCACTGGTGGCAGGGCTGAAACTGGTCCACACTGGTCTTATCGCGCGTCTGCGCACTGCTGGGGTGGCTCGATAACCTAAACTGCGGAGCAATCCGTAAAACCCGCGCTTAAAACCGCATCACAACATGTCTGAATCATTCGCCGCCCTATTTGAAGAATCCCTGAAACGCTCAGAAATGCGCACAGGTGAAGTGATCACGGCCGAAGTCGTTCGCATCGAACACAGCTTCGTGGTCGTCAACGCCGGCCTGAAGTCCGAAGCCTATGTGCCAATCGAAGAATTCAAAAGCGACAAGGGTGAACTCGAAGTCCAAGTTGGCGACTTCGTTTCGGTGGCCATTGACGCTATCGAAAACGGCTACGGCGACACCATCCTCAGCCGCGACAAGGCCAAGCGCCTGGCCTCTTGGATGAGCCTGGAAAAAGCCCTGGAATCCGGCGAGTTCGTGACCGGCACCACCAGCGGCAAAGTCAAGGGTGGCCTGACCGTTTTGGTCAATGGCATCCGCGCCTTCCTGCCCGGTTCGCTGGTGGATACCCGCGCCACCAAAGATCTGTCCCCGTACGAGAACAAGACCCTGGAATTCAAGGTCATCAAGCTCGATCGCAAGCGCAACAACGTCGTGCTCTCACGCCGCGCTGTGGTCGAAGCCTCCATGGGCGAAGAACGTGCCAAGCTGATGCAGACCCTCAAAGAAGGCTCTGTGGTGCATGGCGTGGTCAAGAACATCACCGAGTACGGTGCTTTCGTTGACCTCGGCGGCATCGACGGGTTGCTGCACATCACCGACATGGCTTGGCGTCGTGTCCGTCACCCTTCAGAAGTGGTGACCGCTGGCCAGGAAATCACAGCCAAGATTCTCAAGTACGACACCGAGAAAAACCGCGTGTCACTGGGTCTCAAACAACTGGGCGACGACCCATGGATGGGTGTCAATCGCCGCTACCCCCACGGCACCCGCATGTTCGGCAAGATCACCAACATCGCCGACTACGGCGCGTTTGTGGAACTCGAACCCGGCATCGAAGGCCTGGTCCACGTCTCGGAAATGGACTGGACCAACAAGAACATCGCCCCCGCGAAACTCGTTACCCTGGGTGACGAGGTCGAGGTCATGGTGCTGGAGATCGACGAAGACAAGCGCCGTATTTCCCTGGGCATGAAACAGTGCAAAGCCAACCCGTGGCAAGAATTCGCGCAAAACACCAAGCGCGGCGACCGCGTCAAGGGTCCGATCAAATCGATCACCGACTTCGGCGTTTTTGTGGGCTTGGCTGCCGGTATCGACGGCCTGGTCCATTTGTCCGATCTGTCCTGGAATGAAACTGGCGAAGTCGCTGTGCGCGAATACAAGAAGGGCCAAGAAGTCGAAGCCCTGGTGTTGGCCGTCGATGTGGACCGCGAGCGCATTTCTCTTGGTATCAAGCAGCTCGACTCCGACCCCTTCACTACCTTCGCGGCGATCAACGACAAGGGCCAGATCGTCACCGGCAAGGTCAAGTCGGTCGACCCTAAAGGCGCTGAGATTGATCTGGGCGACGATGTCATTGGCTATTTGCGTGCCAGTGAAATCAGCCGTGACCGGGTTGAAGATGCCCGCAATGTGCTTAAAGAAGGCGACGAAGTCACAGCCGTGGTGGTCAATGTGGATCGCAAGACCCGCAACATCCAGCTGTCAATCAAGGCCAAGGACATGGCTGACCAGAGCGAAGCCATGCAGACCCTGAGCCAGCAGTCAGCGCGTGAAAACGCCGGTACCACCAGCCTGGGCGCCCTGTTGCGCGCCAAGCTGGACAACAACTCCTGAGTTGTAGCTTAGCCCATGCTTCTCCCAGCAAGCCATCCTTATGGACCACAAGTCCAGAACCATGGCTCGCTGCGGAGTGACTTGGTGTGGGCTGAATGACGCGCTCTGACCTGGTTGCCGAGCTGGCTGAACGCTTCGCTCAGCTCACCCAGCGCGATGCCGAACACGCTGTCAAGGCGATTCTGGATGCGGTCAATGAGGCGCTGGTAAAAGGGCACCGAATCGAGATTCGCGGCTTTGGCAGTTTTTCGGTCAACCATCGACCGCCTCGCATGGGGCGCAATCCCCGCAGCGGCGAAAGTGTCGCCATCCCAGAAAAGCGCGTTCCTCATTTCAAGTCAGGCAAAGCCTTGCGTGAAGCCGTGGATCAGCGCACCAATGAACTCGTGAGTCAAACCAAATCAACCCGCAAACCGGCCTGATTCAGCGTCAATCGACAGCGGTAGAATCGCTTCGTCACACAGGAGATTCATGAACAAGCTCATGGGGCTGCTTAAGTGGTTACTTAAAGCGGCCATTTTTTTTACCCTGTTTGCTTTCGCGCTGAACAACCAGCAGGACGCCACCGTTCACTTTTTCTTCGGAACTCAGTGGCAGGCGCCCCAGGTTTTGATTGTGCTGGCGGCATTTGCACTCGGCTTGGCCATCGGCGCCTTGAGCATGGTGCCACGTTGGTGGAAGCAGCGTAAGGCGGCGACCCGCGCCCGTCAGTTTCCCCCTATTGAAATTGAGCCAGCCAAGGCGACGGCCATCTAAGATGGACTTTGACCTGAGTTGGATACTGTTGGGACTGCCCCTGGCTTTCATGCTGGGATGGCTGGCGTCGCGCTTGGACCTGCGACAACTTCGAATTGAAAACCAGCAAGCGCCCAAAGCCTATTTCAAAGGGTTGAACTTCCTGCTCAACGAACAGCAGGACCAGGCGATCGACTCTTTCATCGAAGCGGTACAGAACGACCCCGACACCTCTGAGTTGCATTTTGCATTGGGCAACCTGTTTCGCCGGCGCGGCGAGTACGAGCGTGCGGTGCGGGTTCATGAGCACCTGCTGTCACGCGGCGATCTCAGCCGTAGCGACCACCACAGAGCCCAATACGCACTGGCACTGGACTACCTCAAAGCCGGCTTGCTCGATCATGCCGAGCAAGCCCTGCTCAAACTCGAAGGCACGCCATTCGAAGCTCAGTCTAGACTGGCCCGACTGGCAAATTACGAACGCTCCCGCGACTGGGCCCAAGCTGCCCAAATCACCATCCAACTTGACCAGTCGGACCAGGGCAACTTCCAGTCCCGACGCGCGCATTACCTGTGCGAACGAGCTACTGAACTCCTTGCTTCAGGTCAACA
>CAXNKH010000116.1:0-5985 GCA_964202765.1 Burkholderiales bacterium
AGGCGGTGACGCCGGGCATACCCACCGCGCCGAGGTAGTGGCTCAAGCCAATGTGCTGGGTATCCACCTTGCGCAGGGTGGCCGACTGAGCCGCATCGACCACGCTGTATTCCTGCCAACCCCCCATGCCCACCACAAAGTCACCAACGGAGAACTTGGGGTTTTGACTTTGCAGCACTTCACCGGCCGTGCCACCAATCATGACCTGACCCAGAGCCTGCGGCTGGGCATAGCTTTTACTCTCGTTCATGCGGCCCCGCATATAAGGGTCCAGGCTCAAGTAGTGATGGCGCACCAAAACTTGACCTTCAACCAAGTCGGGTGTAACGCTTGCGATCAGCTTGAAATTGCTGGCCTGGGCCGCACCCTGAGGACGACTGTCAAGAATGATTTGCTGGTTGGTTGGCATGGGCAACTCTCAATTGAGAACTTAGAACTTATCCGTCGGTTGAAATCACATTCAGTGGATTGGAGCTTTTGGCACCAGTGGCCAAGGGCTTGACGTATTTGAAGGTTCCTGTGGCATGCGCGCAGGCGCGTCCTTGGGCATCAAAAATGGTGGCTTCGGTGAATGCCAGGGTGGCCGTGCGGTGCATCAGATGGCCTTTGGCAGTCAGCGGGCCTCTAGCCGCTTGCATGAAGCTGGTTTTCATCTCGATGGTGACCACGCCCATGTCGTCTTGCACACTGCGCGCTGCCGTGGCCATGGAAACGTCGAGCAGCGTCATGCTGGCACCGCCGTGGGTGACATCAAAAGAATTTAGGTGTTCAGGTTTGGGCGTGAACTCGATCACAGAATAGCCGCCTTCGAACAGCTTGAGATCAAACCCCAGGTGACTGACGAAGGGAATTTCAACACCAAAACTCATGCCGACCCCTTGACTGCGCTGACGCCGCCATCGACCGCCAAGTACTGGCCGGTGATGTGCTTGCCTGCGTCTGATGCGTAAAGAACGCACAAGCCTTTGAGGTCTTCGTCATCGCCCAGACGTTTCAACGGCGCATGGGCTGCGAGTTTGTCAACTCCGCGCGCCTTGAGCGTACTGGCGGTCATTTTGCTGGGAAAAAATCCGGGGCAAATGGCGTTGACATTGATGTTGTACTTACCCCATTCACCACACAGGGCGCGGGTGAAATTGATCACCGCAGCTTTGGAGGTGTTGTAGGCAATGGTGTTCATTTCCGGGGCATTACCGGCCAGTCCGGCAATCGAGGCAATGTTGATGATGCGACCGGATCGGCGCGGAATCATGCTCTTCTTGCCAACCGTCTGGCACATCAAAAAATAGCCGCGCACGTTGACGTTCATCACCTTATCCCAGGCTTCAATCGGATGGTCTTCGGCCGGAGCGCCCCAGGCTGCGCCAGCGTTGTTGACCAGGATGTCGATGTCTCCCATGCGTTGCAGGGTCTCGTCCACCAGGTGATGGATGCCTACTTCCTTGGCGCAATCGGCTGCAATCCAGCGCGCATCAATGCCGTCAGCCTGCAATTCGGCGACGGCAAGCTCCAGATCTTCGGCCTTGCGCGAGCACAGCATGATTTTTGCACCGGCCTCGCCCAGGGCATGGGCCATTTGCAAGCCCAAACCGCGCGAGCCACCGGTGACCAGAGCGGTTTTGCCCTTGAGGTTAAAAAGTTGTTGGATGGTTCGGGTCATTTTTCCACTTTCAAAATTGAGCGAATCCAGATCAGAGCCACGCCGATGACAACCAAAATAGCGCCGACCCACTGCATGATGCTGGCGCTTGAGGAGTCACTGCGCGACACAAAAAGAGACAGGACAATGGAGAGCAGACCGCCGTAGATATAAATCCAGACCAGGCGCTCAATCCATTTCATGGTGTTGGGTTTGGCCATCAAAGTACTTCAAAAACGCCCGCCGCACCCATGCCGCCACCAATGCACATGGTGACGCAGACTCGTTTGGCACCGCGGCGTTTACCCTCGATCAAGGCGTGCCCCGTCAAGCGCTGACCGCTGACGCCGTAGGGATGGCCGACCGCGATGGCACCCCCATTGACGTTGAGCAATTCGGCCGGAATACCCAGCTTGTCGCGGCAGTAGATCACCTGGACGGCAAACGCCTCGTTGAGCTCCCACAGGTCGATGTCGCTGACCTTCAGGCCCAAGCGGGCCAGCACTTTGGGCACGGCATAGACCGGCCCGATTCCCATTTCGTCGGGCTCGCAACCGGCCACGGCAAAGCCCAGAAATCGGCCCAGGGGTTTTAGCCCATTTTTTTCAGCCCAGGATTCGCTGGTCATCACGCAAGCACCTGCGCCGTCAGAAAACTGACTGGCGTTGCCGGCGGAGATCAGACCCCCAGACAAGGCGGGTTTGATGCCACTGATGGCCTCAACCGTCGTGCCCTGGCGAATGCCTTCATCGTGGCTGATGGTGACCTGCTTGCTGCGCAAACCCAGGATAGCGTCGGCAACACCGGCGGTCACGGTAATCGGTGCAATCTCGTCCGTGAAGCGGCCAGCGGCCAATGCAGCACAGGCTTTTTGCTGACTGGCCGCACCATATTCGTCCATCTGCTGGCGGCTAATCTGGTAACGCTTGGCCACCTGCTCCGCCGTCTGCAACATATTCCAGTAGATTTCCGGCTTCCGCTGCTCCAGCGCCGGATCGCGCAACATATGGGTGTTGGCCTCTTGCTGAACGCAAGAAATACTCTCGACCCCACCGGCCACATAGACCTCACCCTCCCCGGTCATGATGCGTTGCGCCGCCAGTGCAATGGATTGCAAACCCGAAGAGCAAAACCGGTTGATGGTCATGCCCGAAACGCTGACGGGGCAGCCCGCCATCAGGGCGGCCTGACGCGCAATGTTGGAGCCGGTCGCCCCTTCTGGCGTGGCGCAGCCCATGATCACGTCTTCGACGCTAGAGGCCTCAACCCCGGCACGGGCTATGGCCTCTCGCACAGCGTGGCCGCCCAGGGTGGCTCCGTGCGTCATATTGAAAGCGCCCTTCCAGCTTTTAGCCAGGGGCGTACGGGCGGTGGAGACGATGACAGCGGATGACATTTAATGCTCCTGTGTAAAGGTTTTACCCGAGGCGACCAGTTGCGCCAGCAGGGGCGCGGGTTGCCAGAAATTGGCATCGTCGCACGGATTCTGGGCAAACCTGGACATGGATTGCACCACATTGAACAGTCCCACCTGATCGGCATAGTGCATCGGGCCACCCCGGTGGATGGGGAAACCGTAACCAGTGATATAGACCATGTCGATGTCGCTGGCCTTGGCGGCAATGCCTTCTTCGAGCAGATGGGCCGCTTCATTGACCAGGGAATAAACCAGACGCTGAACGATTTCTTCCTCGGCAATCTTACGAGGAGCAAGGCCTAAGACCTTGCGCTGCTGCTCAATCATCTCAAGCACCTGCGGACTCGCAAGGGCGTCGCGCTTGCCGGCCTGGTAGTTGTACCAGCCGGAGCCGGTCTTCTGGCCGAAACGCCCCATCTCACACAGCAGGTCGGCTGTTTTGCTGTACCTGAGATCTGGTTTTTCGGTGTACCGGCGCTTGCGAATGGCCCAACCGATGTCGTTGCCCGCCAGGTCGCTCATGCGAAACGGGCCCATGGCAAAACCAAATTTCTCTATGGCTTTGTCAACCTGGGTCGGCGTGCAGCCCTCTTCCAGCAAAAAACCGGCTTGCCGGATGTACTGCTCAATCATCCGGTTGCCGATAAATCCATCGCATACGCCTGAGACCACGGCTGTTTTCTTGATTTTCTTGGCGCAAGCCATGACGCTGGCCAGCACGTCTTTCGCTGTCTTGTCGCCACGCACCACTTCGAGCAATTTCATCACATTGGCGGGACTAAAAAAATGCGTACCAATCACATCCTGCGGCCGCTTGGTGAAGGCAGCGATTTTGTTGAGGTCCAGAGTCGACGTGTTGCTGGCCAGAATTGCGCCTGGCTTCATGACCCGATCGAGCTGCTGGAACACGGCCTCCTTGACGGACAGCTCCTCAAAAACGGCTTCGATCACCATGTCGGCATCGCGAAGATCGTCGTAATTCAGAGTGCTACTCAACAAACTCATGCGTTGCTCGTATTTGTCTTGCTTGAGCTTGCCTTTTTTGATCTGTGCTTGGTAGTTTTTTTGGATGGTGGCGATGCCGCGGTCCAGCGCCTCTTGCTTTGTTTCGAGCAACTTGACGGGGATGCCGGCATTCAGGAAATTCATGCTGATGCCACCGCCCATGGTTCCGGCACCGATCACCGCAATCGATGTGATGGCGCGCGTTGGCGTATCGGCTGGAACATCGGCGATCTTGGAGGCGGCGCGCTCAGCGCCAAACAGATGACGCAAGGCTCGGCTCTCAGGCGTCAACATCAGGCTGATGAAAGTCTCACGCTCAAGCACCATGCCCTCGTTGAACTTCTTGTTGGTCGAGGCTTGGACGGCATCAACACATTTGAGTGGCGCTGGAAAGTTCTTGGCCATGCCTTTGACCATGTTGCGGGCAAACTGGAAGAAGGCATCGCCATTGGGATGTTGGCACGGCAGGTTTCGCACCAAGGGCAAAGGCCGTTGAGACGCCACCGTCTGGGCAAAGGCCAGCGCTTCAGTCACCAGCGATTCAGGGGAAGACGACAGTTTGTCTATGAGTTTCTGCCCTGGCAGACTGGCCAGCAATTCGCTTTTGACGGGTTCTCCGCTGACAATCATGTTCAGCGCAGTCTCGACGCCCAGCACCCGCGGCAAACGCTGGGTACCACCGGCGCCGGGGATCAGACCGAGCTTGACTTCGGGCAAGGCCACGGCGCAGCCAGGCGCAGCGATGCGGTAGTGACAGGCCAACGCCAACTCCAGGCCACCCCCCATGCAGACGCTGTGAATGGCGGCCAGCACCGGTTTACTGGAATGTTCAATCGCCAGAATCAAGCTCAACAGATTAGGTTCCTGCAAGGCTTTGGCTGAGCCAAATTCCTTGATGTCAGCACCGCCAGAGAAGGCTTTGCCAGCACCGGTGATCACCACAGCCAGAACCGATGGATCGGCATTGGCCTGCGACAGGGCCGCAGCGACGGCTTGACGGGTGCTCAAGCCCAGGCCATTGACGGGGGGATTGTTCAGCGTAATCACGGCCACATTGGTCGTGACTTGGTAGTCTGCACTCATGAGAATTTCCCTTGGTTGGATGAATATTCTGCCTTGATTGTAAAAACCAAATGGTCAATAACCGCACGGGACTGTCCCGGCTGGGACAATTTTCCCGAAACTTGGTGACCTTAGACGGTTTGGGGTGATCGGCTTGTGCACTGGATCAGATCGGTGTGGCGCACAGCTTCGCGCCTGTCCTTCGAGAAGATTGGTGTGGATGGCGCAGCGGCATCAAGGAGGAGACCGAAGGTCGGGGGACAGCCGCAAAGCTGTCCACACCGACCTCTCAACAAGCAAAGACCTGAATCCGGGGAGATTCGAACGCCAACGGGTTTCAGGAAGAACCCAATCCCACGTTGTCGTGAATTTCTGAATGCTCAATAAGTTGAATTTGAGATACCTGACAATCAGGACATGGATCTTGACCTTGGATTAACGTGGCGCAACAGCTTCGCGCAATTGGGGGCACCGTTTTTTACCGAGCTGACGCCCCAGCCCTTGCCCTCTCCCTACTGGGTCGGGCGTAGCCCGCGTGTGGCCCAGGAAATCGGCCTAGCCGCTGGCTGGCTGGAGAGCGACGATCTGCTACAAGTCCTGAGCGGTAACACCAAGCTGGTTGGAAGCCAGAGCCTGGCCAGTGTTTACAGCGGCCACCAGTTTGGCGTTTGGGCCGGCCAGCTTGGAGATGGACGAGCCCTGTTGTTGGGTGAAACCGGGGCCGGTCTGGAACTCCAACTCAAGGGTGCGGGCCTGACGCCCTACTCCCGCATGGGTGACGGTCGGGCGGTATTGCGCTCAAGCATTCGTGAATTTTTATGCAGCGAAGCGATGGCCGGTCTGGGAATTCCGACCTCGCGCG
>CAXNKH010000117.1:0-5968 GCA_964202765.1 Burkholderiales bacterium
TTCACAAAGCAGCGCAGGGCTGTCCCCTACACTGTGGATATGCGATCGATTTTGAACTGGCTTGAACAGAACGTGGCGCCCAAACACGGGCCGGGAAGGGTCATGCGCTGGTGGCGTGGCCAAGCGCCCCATCGACAAGACCGTTACGCTGTGCTGGCCCCTTTGCTGGCCGTACTTCTTTTCTTTGTAACCATCATTGCGTCCTTCGCCTATTTACGGCTAGAGGAAATAGAGAGGGATCAGGAAGCCATTCGGCATGATGTGGAGTATGCACAACAAGGCTTGCGGCTGCGGCTATTGGAGCGGCAAGAGCAGCTGGTGCGCATTGCTCAGGATCTTTCAACCCAATCACTCCAGATCGATGAGTTCAAGGCCAGAGCAGGAACCCTGATCAGCCAGTTTCCAGAGCTTCAGCAGCTGAGCTGGATCGATGAGAAACGACGCAACAAAGCCAGCGCCAGTTCAGCCAATTTGCCCTACAAAGAACTGCGACGGGTCGGCGAAACCACAAAAAATCCAGACAACGAAAGCAATTTCTTCCTGGCGCGCGATAGTCAGCAACTGATCTATCACCAACGCATAAGCAGCCCCGACAGCTCGCCATTCCTGCAACTGCACATCCCCATGAGCGAGGGCGGACAATTCGCCGGCGTCCTATTGGCTGACTATTCAGTCGATGGTTTGTACCGCTACGCGCTCCCACAAGAAATTATTTCGCGTTACGCCGTATCCCTCCTCGATGGTGTGGGACAACGACTCGCCGGCAGTTCCATCCCTCAGCGCAACCCTGCACTGCAAATTCTGCCCTGGTCTCAGCCACTCAACGAATACGAAGTACCAGTCTCCCCAGTGGGAAATGGGTTGATCTTGCGCGGCCAGGCTTATCGCAGCTCCCTGGGTGTGATTGGCAGTGGTTTGTTCTGGATGGTCAGTATTCTGAGCGTTCTGACGTTCTGGATGCTGATCGCCAACTGGCGTCATACCAAGCGACGGCAACAAACACAGCAGGCCTTGATCGCTGAGACCAATTTCCGCCGCGCCATGGAAAACTCGATCTCCACCGGCATGCGCGCCATGGATTTGCAGGGTCGAATTACCTATGTCAATACTGCGTTCTGTCAAATGACAGGCTGGAATGAAAATGAGTTGCTCGGTAAGATGGCCCCTTTCCCCTATTGGCCTGATGAAGACCGTGCAAGCTTGACGCTAATGCTGCAAGAAGAGCTCGAAGGTCGGACCCCCCAAGGCGGTATTCAGGTTCGAATCAAGCGCCATAACAATTCGCTGTTTCATGCCCGCTTGTACGTTTCCCCCCTGGTCGATGCCCTGGGAGCCCAAACCGGGTGGATGACCTCGATCACCGACATTACCGAACCCAATCGTATTCGCGAACAACTGTCAGCTTCGTTCGAGCGCTTCACCACGGTGATGGATTCACTCGATGCCTCAGTCTCGGTCGCCCCCGTGGGAACCAACGAATTGCTGTTTTCCAACAAACTGTATCGCCAATGGTTCGGTGGGCACCAAGGCCACCTTGATCTGATGGTTCAGGCTGGTGTTCAAGTGCATAACACCCGAGCCAATGAGCCCGAACTTAACCCCTCGACCGAGCGGAGCATTCCCGGGCCGAATAATCTGGACCGAGACAGCGTCGAGATCTACCTGAGTGATATTGGGAAATGGCTTGAAGTTCGTTTGCGTGATTTGAGTTGGGTTGACGGCCGGTTGGTGCAAATGATCATTGCCACCGACATCAGTTCCAGACGGTTGGCACAGGAGCAAAGCGCAGCCCAAGAAGCACGGGCCCAAAACATCAGCAGGCTGGTCACTATGGGAGAAATGGCATCGGCCGTGGCCCACGAGTTGAACCAACCCCTGACCGCCATCAGCAACTACTGCAACGGCATGCTGGAAAGAATCCAGACCAAGCAGATCGCAGAAAAAGACTTGTTGGAGGTGCTGGAGAAGACCTCACATCAGGCCCAGCGTGCAGGTCAAATCATTCATCGTATTCGCTCCTTTGTCAAACGCAGTGAACCCAATCGAAGCTTGACTGAAGTGGCCCAAATGGTCGAAGAAGCTGTCGATCTGGCTGGAATCGAATTGCGACGCCACCATGTTCAATTGAGCTACAGCTTGGCTGAAAATTTGCAGGCCATCCAGGTGGACCGGATCTTGATTGAACAGGTCTTGGTCAATCTTCTGAAAAATGGCTCTGAGTCGATTCGTACGGCCCAGCGTGAGCCGGAAGACCGTCGCGTTGAATTGCAGGTCAGAGCCAAGCTGATGGAAGACAAGCCGGTGATCGAATTCGAGGTAACCGACAGTGGCCAAGGCATTTCCCCTGAGGTGATGGAACGCATGTACCAAGCCTTCTTTTCCACCAAGACCGATGGCATGGGAATGGGTCTGAAACTGTGCCGCTCGATTGTCGAGTCGCACCAGGGCCGGATGAGTGCAGAGAACCTCTACAATGGCGCCGAAGTAGCGGGCTGTCGTGTGTCCTTCTGGTTACCGACGACTGAGGCCAGGGGTGACGACAGTTTGCATCTGCAACAAAAAAATTCCGGGGTAAGCACATGAGTTTGATTCCGAAAAAAGGAACGGTCTATATCGTCGACGATGACGAAGCGGTTCGTGACTCCTTGCAATGGTTGCTCGAAGGCAAGGATTACCGCGTTCGCTGCTTTGATTCGGCCGAGTCTTTCCTGGGTCGCTATGACGCCAGTGAACTGGCCTGCCTGATTGTGGATGTACGCATGGATGGAATGACCGGCCTAGAGCTGCAAAACCGCTTGATTGAATCCGGCTCCCCACTGCCCATTGTGTTCATCACGGGACATGGCGAAATCCCGATGGCCGTCGAGTCGATGAAAAAAGGCGCGATGGACTTCATTCAAAAACCGTTCCAAGACATTCAACTCGTCAGCCTGGTCGATCGCATGCTGGAGCAAGCCAAGGGAACGTTTACCGAGAATCGGCAGGCCGAGGTTCGCAATGCGCTGCTGGCCAAACTGACACTGCGCGAATCTCAGGTGCTCGAGCGTATTGTGGCGGGTAGGCTCAACAAACAGATCGCTGATGACCTGGGAATCAGCATCAAGACGGTGGAGGCACACCGTGCCAATATCATGGAAAAACTCAACTCCAACACGGTTGCCGACCTGCTCAAAATTGCCCTGGGCCAAAACGGCTCCAAGACCTGAAAACAAAGCTCCGAGTTTTAACCCATGGGGTTGCGCTCTAGCTCTGTTGGTCAACAGCTCACCCATTTCATGACTCAACTGATTGATGGAAGCGCACTGGCCCGCCACCTGCGCACCGATGTGGCTGCTCGCGCCGCAGCACTGCGGCGATGCGGAACCACACCGGGCCTGGCGGTCTTGCTGGTGGGGGACAACGCTGCATCCCAAGTCTATGTGCGCAACAAGGTCAAGGCCTGTCACGAAACTGGTTTGCACTCCGTGCTGGAGCATTGCCCTGCCAGCTTGAGTGAGGCCGAGTTGCTCTCAAGAATAGCTGCGCTCAACGCAGATGCCAGCATTCACGGAATTTTGGTGCAGCTGCCCCTGCCCCCGCATATCGACGCCCACAAGGTGATAGAAGCCATTTCGCCGGCCAAAGACGTTGATGGATTTCACCTCGCCAGTGCCGGTGCCCTGATGGTGGGACAACCCGGATTTTGGCCCTGTACGCCCTACGGCTGCATGAAAATGCTGGAGTCCATTGGCTATGAACTGCGCGGCAAGCACGCCGTGGTAATTGGCCGCAGCAACATCGTTGGCAAACCGATGGCCTTGATGCTGCTGCAAAAAGACGCCACCGTCAGCATTTGCCACAGCGCGACGCCCAACCTCAAGGCCATGACACTGCAAGCCGATGTGATCATTTCGGCCGTCGGTCGGGTCAAACTGCTGACCGCCGACATGGTCAAACCCGGTGCGGTGGTGATTGACGTTGGCATGAACCGCAACGCCGAAGGCAAATTGTGTGGCGACGTCGATTTCGAAGCGGTCAAGCAGGTGGCCGGCTATATCAGCCCCGTCCCTGGCGGGGTGGGGCCGATGACGATCACCATGTTGCTGGTCAACACGCTAGAGGCGGCGGAAAAATCAGCCCAACAATCGCAATCCCCCAAAGACTGAACCACTTGAATCCCTTATTGAACTTCGACAGTCTTCCCCTGTTTGATCAGGTCACGCCTGAGCAGGTGGTCCCGGCGATCGATGAACTGCTGATTGTCGCCAATGGCGCACTGGCTCGCGTTACGGCAAGCGACTTTCCGGCCCACTGGATCGACATGGCCCTGGTGCTCGACGTCAACACCGAAAAACTGGGTCGCGCCTGGGGCACCGTGAGCCACCTCAAGAGCGTGGCCGACAACCCTGAGCTGCGCGCCGCCTACAACCAGGCCCTGCCCCTGGTCACTGAATTCTGGACCCGCCTGGGCGCCGATGAAAGTCTTTACGCCAAGTACAAGGCGATTGACGTCCTGAGCCTCAATACCGAGCAACGCCAAGCGCATCAAAATGCGATTCGTAATTTTGTCCTCGGTGGCGCTGAACTCAAGGGTCCAGACCGGGTGCGCTTTGCACAGATTCAGGAACAGTTGGCCCAGCTCAGCCAGAAGTTCAGTGAAAACGCCCTGGATGCAACCGACAACTTTGGCTACTATGCCACTGAGAACGAACTCAGTGGTGTGCCCAATGACGTCAAGCAGTCAGCCCGCGATGCGGCCCTTGCTCACGATCGGGAGGGCTACTTGCTCAGCCTCAAAATGCCTTGTTACCTGCCTGTGATGCAGTTTGCCAATAGCAGCAGCTTGCGTGAGACCTTGTACCGGGCCTATGTAACGCGAGCCTCAGACCAGGCGGCTGCCGAATTTTCAAGTTACGACAACAGCCCGTTGATTCACGACATCCTGGTCCTGCGCCAGGAGGAAGCCCGTTTACTGGGTTATTCCAATTTTTCCGAACTCTCTGTCGTTCCGAAAATGGCTGAATCAGCAGGGGCTGTCATTACATTTCTGCGTGACCTTGCAAACAAGGCCAGACCCTATGCTGAGCAGGACCTGGCCGATCTGCGTGAATTTTCCGCAAGCCAGTTGGGTATCACCAGTCCGCAAGCCTGGGATTGGACTTTTATCGGTGAAAAGCTGAAAGAGGCGCGCTATGCCTACAGCGAGCAGGAAGTCAAACAGTACTTCACCGCGCCCAAGGTGGTTGAAGGCTTGTTCAAAATTGTAGAGACCTTGTTCGACGTCGTGATCAGCCCAGACAGCGCGCCAGTCTGGCACCCAGATGTCAGCTTCTATCGCATTGAGCGGGCGGATCGTTTGCTCGGTCAGTTTTACTTGGATCCGTCAGCGCGCAAGGGCAAACGAGGTGGCGCCTGGATGGACGATGTGCGGTCCCGCTGGTTGCGACCCGACAACGCCCAGCTGCAAACCCCGGTGGCGCATTTGGTCTGCAACTTTGCCCAAGGTGTTGACGGCAAGCCCGCCTTGTTAACCCATGATGACGTCATCACCCTGTTTCATGAGTTTGGCCACGGCCTGCAACATCTGCTGACCCAGGTCAATGAGCACGATGTCTCGGGGATCAGTGGCGTCGAATGGGATGCCGTCGAACTGCCGAGCCAGTTCATGGAAAACTTCTGCTGGGAATGGGTTGTTCTCAAACACATGAGCGCCCATATCGACAGCGGTGAATCCCTGCCCCGGTCTCTGTTTGACAAAATGCTGGCGGCCAAGAATTTTCAAGCTGGCATGCAAACCTTGCGCCAGATCGAGTTTTCCCTGTTTGACATGCTGTTGCACAGCCAAAGCGCGCCGCCTTCAGACATCATGCCCTTGCTGCAGCAGGTGAAGGGGGAGATTGCCGTTTTGGAGTCACCCAGCTGGAGTCGAGCGATGCATACCTTCAGCCACATCTTCTCGGGTGGCTATGCAGCGGGCTATTACAGCTAC
>CAXNKH010000118.1:0-5954 GCA_964202765.1 Burkholderiales bacterium
ACGCCATGGTGATGTGGGACGAAATCGCGCTGCAGATTTCCAAAGAATTTCCAGACGTGAAGTGGGACAAGGTCTTGGTTGACGCCTGCACCGACCGGATGGTGAATAAGCCCGCCACGCTCGACACTCTGGTGGCCACCAATTTGCACGCCGATGTGCTGAGTGACCTGGCTGCTGCGCTGGCCGGCAGCTTGGGCATTGCGCCCACCGGCAATATCGATCCCGAGCGCCGTTACCCGTCGATGTTCGAGCCGATTCACGGCTCGGCCTTTGACATCATGGGCAAGGGTCTGGCCAATCCGATTGGCACCTTCTGGAGCTGCGTGATGATGCTCGAGCATCTGGGTGAGTCTGCAGCAGCGGCCCAGCTGATGGCGGTGATCGAATCGGTCACGGCCGATCGCAACCTGCATACCAGTGACCTTGGTGGCCAGGCCACCACTCAGCAGGTCACTGATGCTGTTTGTGCCAGGACTTCGGCAGCCTGAGCCGAGAGCGGCCTGGCCCATGCTATAAGTTTGATGACTACAACCGGAGACAAAAATGAAAAAACTGCTTTGTGTATTGGGTCTGATTTTGCTGGCCCCGCTGGCCCAGGCGCAATCTTGCCCTGACAAGAACTTGCTGTATTGGCAGGCTTTCCCGCCGGGCGGCGAGTCCGACCTGTCGGCTCGGCATCAGCAGATGGTACTGAAGAAGAAGTGCGCAGCAATCGACACCATCATTCAGTACAAGGCGGGTGCCGGCGGTGGTCTGATGTGGGCCCAGATGAATCAGTTGCCCGGCGACGGCCTCAATGTGGTGGGCATCAATCTGCCGCACATCGTGTTCCAGCCGCTCGAAGGCCAGGTGCAGTACAAGACCCAGGACATCACCCCGGTGTTCTGGTTCCACTACACGCCCGACATTCTGGTGGTGCCAGAAACCAGCCCCATCAAGAACTTCGCCGACTTCATCAAGGCGGCCAAAGCCGACCCTGAAAAACTAAGTTTGGGGGGGTCCGGCCTGAATTCGGCCAATCACGCAGCGCATGAACGCATGAATGCGGCATTCGGCGTGAAGACGATCTACATCCCGTTCAAGGGAACCGGTGACATGGCCACTGCGGTGATGGGCTCCCAGGTCACGGGCGCCATGACTTACACCGCGTTTGCGATCAACAACAAGGCCCGAATTCGTCCCCTGGCCGTGGCGATGGAAAAGCGCCATCCGCTGATGCCCGAGGTGCCGACTTTCAAGGAACTCGGTGTGGATTGGGTTGACGGTGCTTACCGTGGCATTGGGGTTCCCAAGTCGACCTCGCCCGAAGCACGCAAGCGCTTGTCGGACATGTGGGCCAATTTGAACAATGACCCGGAAATGAAGGAGCTCGCCGCCAAGGCCGGTTTCGAGCTGGTCAATGTGGGCGTGGAGCAGATGGATGCTTTCATGAAGGACAAGACCCGCCTCTACACCGAAGGCGCGCAACGCTTAGGCCTGGGTAAAAAATAAGCCTGATGGAAATCGAGCCGCGTCAGTTTCTTGAGCAGCTCTACCAGGCTGCCGTTCGCCGGGCCTTGCCGGTGCACAATACCGCGGCTTATCTACCGTCACCGCCCAGCCGTGAAAGTGGGGGCCGGACTCTCGTGATCGGTGCCGGCAAGGCCGGCGCCGCCATGGCGCAAGCGGTCGAAGCCTTGTGGCCAGCGGAGGCGCCTCTGAGCGGTCTGGTGGTGACACGCTACGGCCACACACCAGCGCGGCCAGCGGGTCTGGCCAACCGGATCGAGGTGGTGGAGGCCGCCCATCCGGTGCCCGATGCTGCGGGCTTGGCTGCTGCTGAGCGGATTCTGGCGCTGACACAGGGCCTCTGTGCCGACGACCTGGTGCTGTGCCTGATCTCGGGTGGTGGCTCGTCCTTGCTTACACTGCCCGCTGCCGGGCTGACGCTGGAAGAAAAACAGCGCATCAACAAAGAGTTGCTTCA
Source organism: Burkholderiales bacterium (assembly GCA_964202765.1). Taxonomy (GTDB): domain Bacteria; phylum Pseudomonadota; class Gammaproteobacteria; order Burkholderiales; family Burkholderiaceae_C; genus CAXNKH01. The sequence goes on from CAXNKH010000118.1 coordinate 1,967, forward strand.
CAGCGGCGCCAATATTTCGGAGATGAATTGCGTACGCAAGCATCTCTCCAGCATCAAGGGCGGCCGGCTGGCCGCTGCTTGCGCGCCGGCCCGGGTGGTCACGCTGACCATCAGCGATGTGCCCGGCGATGACCCCTCCATCATTGCCAGTGGGCCGACCGTTCCTGATGCGTCGACCTGCGCCGATGCCTGGGCTATTTTGCAGCGCTACCAGATCGAACTGCCAGAACCCGTGAGGCAGGCGCTGATACAAGGCGCTCTGGAAACCCCCAAGCCCGGTGACCCGGTGTTTGAGGGCCATCAGGTGCACATGATCGCCACGCCCCAGCAAGCGTTGGAGGCCGCCGCCGCACTGGCGCGCGAAGCGGGGTTCAATGCCTACATCCTGAGCGATGAAATGGAAGGCGAATCGCGCGAGGTGGGCAAGGTCCATGGCGCTTTGGCCAGAGCGGTGGCACTGCGTGGGCAGCCATTTCAAAAACCTTGCGTGATTCTCAGCGGTGGTGAAACCACGGTGACGGTGAGGCCGGTTGCTCCAGGCGCGGTACGGGGTCGGGGCGGTCGCGCCGGTGAGTTTTGTCTGGGCCTGGCCTTGGCGCTGCAGGGCCAGGCGGGCGTCTATGCGTTGGCGGCCGATACCGATGGCATTGACGGCATGGAGGACAACGCCGGGGCCTGGGTCGAGCCTTGCACCCTGGTTCGAGCCCGGGCGCTAGGACTCAAGAGCGAGACTTACCTCGATCGCAACGACGCTTACAGCTACTTCGATGCGCTGGGCGACGTGGTGATCACCGGACCGAGCTACACCAACGTCAACGATTTCCGCGCGCTGCTGATTCTCTGATACCTTGAGGGACAGACCTTTAGGACAGTCCGCAGCTTTGCGTCATCGGCTCTGGCCGATTCCGGGCGTTAGCGAGCCAGCTCTGTCTCGGACATTTTGCAGTTCACTCACACAGCTGACGGATGTCAGCGGGAATCGGAAGGGCGCGAATCGCGCCGGGTTTGTCGGTTCTATGCTCCGCAAAAATCCGGATCTCGTCACATTCCATGATCAGGTCTTCACCGCGCATCACGCGGTGACGCTGGACAAAGCTTTTGCCGCGCCATTCGAGAATACTGGTGTGGATATCGAGCGTCTCACCATAGCTGGCGGGCTGGAAAAAACTGGCATGAGTGTCGACCAAGGGTGTGCCAATGATGCCAAAAGTTTTTTCGGTTTCATACCAGGGCGGAACGCCGCACTGAATAAAGAAGTGGCGCGATGCTGCGTCAATCCAGCGAAAGAAATTGGGGAACCAGACGATGCGCGCCGGGTCGCAGTCGCCGAACTCGACGCGCAGGGTGTAGGTGACGCTTTTGGGCGCAGGGCTCGTGTTCATTCTGCAGCGATTTTTCGTTCCTTGATGATGGCACCAAAGCGCTTGGAGTCTTCATTGGCCTTGTCGCCAAATTCACTTGGCGTGATCGGCATCGGTTCGCCACCGAGCGCGGCAATTCGTTCCTTCACCGCTGGTGTGGCCAGAATCTTGTTGATCTCCCGGTTCAGCCGACTCACCACGTCGGCTGGCGTTGCGCTGGGGGCGTAGAAGCCGAACACGGTGTCGGCGTCAAAGCCAGTCAGGCCGACTTCGCTCAGGGTCGGCACATCGGGGAACAGAGCCGAGCGCTTGGGGCTGCCGACGGCCAGCAGCTTGAGCTTGCCCGAACGCACATGTTGCAAACCAATTCCCGGGTCGAACAGGTAGTCGAGCTGACCGCCGAGCAGGTCTTGCAGGGCCGGCGCTGCGCCTCGGTAGGGAACATGGACCGTGAACAGCCCGGCCTGGCTCTTGAACATCTCGCCGGCCAGATGAGGCGAACTGCCGGTGCCGGGCGAGCCATAGGACAGGCGGCCCGGGTTGGCTTTGGCGTAGGCAATAAAGTCTGTGATGTTGTTGGCAGGCACGGCAGGCTTGGCCACCAGAAAAACCAGGACACGGGCTGCTGCTGCTACCGGCGTCAAGTCTTTGGCCGGGTCGAACGCCATTTTGCTGTAAATGTGAGGGTTGACCGAGACCATGCCGCCCGAGCTCAGCAATAGGGTGTAACCATCGGCCGCAGATTTCGCCACCAATTCGCCACCGAGGTTGCCACCCGCACCAGCGCGGTTCTCAATCACCACGCTCTGGCCCAGGGCCTCGGCCAGGGGCATCCCCACTGCCCGGGCGATCTGGTCGGCGGCACCGCCAGGCGGGAAGTTGACGATGACCTTGATCGGTTTGCTGGGCCAGGTCTGGGCCTGGGCCGCGGGCAGCACAGCTGCAGCCAGCAGCAGCGCGCTGGTTAAGACTGCGCTCAGGGCGCGGCGTAGGAACGTGAAATGAAACTTGGTTTTCATGGTCATCCTTTTAATCAGTTGGGGCCAGCGCTGAAGGCCTGTCCCGCAAGGTCATTAATTTAACTTACTCAGTCGCGGATTTTTCATCCATCTGATCGGTTGCGGCTGTATCGGTCGGGCCGGTGCGCCGTGCTGTGCCAACACCAGGTCCAGCGCTTTGCCGGCCTCGTCGGTCAGCGCCGCACTGCGGGCGGCGCTGATGGCGTCTGCGCGCTGGCTCTCATGGGCAAAGTGCGAGGCTTGCGCCAGATGGTTGAGCACGTGCAATAGGTTGTCCTTGCCTCGTTCGTTGGTTGAGCCATAACCTTTGATCAAGCGGCCGCACTGCGCGATTTCATGGCCGACTTGCCAGTTGCGCTGGGTGCCACTGACTACCGCAGCTAACCACTGAGTGATCATGGTTTGCTCAGTGGCAAAGCGGCTGCCTCTGCGGCGCAGCCATTTCAACGAAGCCAGCAGGCGCAGGCTGAGCATGCCCAGCACCGAATGACTGCCGACCTTGATCGGCAAGGCCCAGGGCTGTTTGCCCTGACTGATGCGTCGCCGCTCCCATGCCAGCAGCTTGCTGGCCCAGGCTGGGTTCAACAGGGCCGCCAACTCGGGCACGCCGGGCTTGAAGTGTTCATAGACCTGCAGCACATCGCCGGGCTTGTTTTTGACCTCGCCCTGGACCCGCTGCAATCGACTGGGTCGGCTCTTCAGGTCGGCGACCCGGACGATGTCATCAAATGCCATCCACAAAGCCAGCCAGCGAATCATCTCCAGACTGATGCTGTAGCCGTGGGCCGCCGCCGGGTCGGCCGCTTGCTCGGCCAGCAGCACCCGGGCCAGCCGTTCAATGTAAAGCTTGGCGTAGTCCGGATCCTGGTAGTCCAACATGCGCGTATAGCCCAGCGCCAACAGACTGTGCAAGGGACTCGGGAACAGGGCGGCAACTTGGCTCGGCAATTCGGGCGGCGCTGAGCTTGTTGGTCCTGAGTCCGACATCAGGTTTTCAACGAAAGCGGCCTGGGCCCGCTGGGCACTGACCGCTTCAAAACCCAGGGCAAAGCCCTTGAGACTGGCTTTAGCGTGGCCGCCGATAGAGGCAATCGTGGCTTCGCAGGCAGCGCTTGAAAACGGCAACACACCACTGCCGGCAATGCAGCCCAGCATCACGGCACTGACCACGGTGCCGGCCTGGGTCGTGAGTCGCGCCATGTCCAGCACATGGTGGGCGCGACTGTGTTGCTGAACCAGCTGCAACAAGTCCTGCTCCTCACGCCGGCCGTCACCGATTTGCATTTTCTCGAGGATGGTCAAGGCGCGCGACGAGGAGGTGATAACCAGGGTGTGCTGATTCGAGCTCAGGCCATTGCCGATTTGGCGTGCTGTTTCCAGCAACTCGGACGAGACCAGGACATCGAGCCGACCCGGCAAAGGATTGAGGCCAAAGACCGGACGTTTGCCACCCAGCGCGGCCAGCGGCGTCGGGAAAATCTCGAGGTAATAGGTGGTGGCGCCAGTGCGCTGGGCCACACCCGGAATCGAGGTGGCTTGGGCGGCATAGCCAGCGTGGCGGGCGCTGTCGACCAGCCATTCGGTCAAGACACCGCCGCCTTCGCCACC
>CAXNKH010000119.1:0-5858 GCA_964202765.1 Burkholderiales bacterium
GCACGTGCCCTCCAGGCGCAAAGCCCGCGTCACCAGCTGGTGATTGAGCTGATCGGCAATCTCAAGCTCTTCGGGCTTGGTCGGATCGAGCAAGTAGCCAAAGTGGAAGTTGCCGTCGCCGACATGGCCCACCAGGAAATAGGGCAGGCCACTGGCATTGACCTCAGCCACCGAGTCCAGCAAGCAATCGGCCAGCCTGGAAATCGGCACACAGGTGTCGGTTGACATGGCGCGGCAACCAGGGCGCGACTGGATCGCAGCAAAATAAGCGTTGTGCCGTGCTGTCCATAAACGGGTGCGCTCCTCAGGTGTGGTGGCCCATTCAAAGGCATTGCCCTGGTGCTCACTGGCAATTTCCTGCACCAGCTCGGCCTGTTCTTTAACGCTGCTGGGCGATCCGTGAAACTCCATCAACAGCAGAGGTTCCTCGCGCAGCCCGAGCTTGGCATAAGCATTGACCATGCGCACGGTGTTGTGGTCCAGCAGCTCAACCCGGGCAATCGGAATCCCCAACTGGATCACTTGAATCGTGGTGTGAACGGCGGCTTCGATGCTGGGAAAAGAACAAATTGCCGCCGAAATGGCTTCGGGCAAGGGATAGAGCTTGACCGTGACTTCGGTGATCACGCCCAGTGTGCCTTCGCTGCCGACCATCAAACGCGTCAGGTCGTAGCCTGCGCTGGATTTTTTGGCGCGGGTACCGGTGCGGATCACTTCGCCACTGGCGGTGACGACTTCCAGTGCCAGCACGTTTTCGCGCATGGTGCCATAGCGCACGGCGTTGGTGCCACTGGCGCGCGTGGCGCACATGCCGCCCAGCGTGGCGTCAGCGCCTGGGTCGATCGGGAAGAACAAGCCGGTACTCTTGACTTCTTCGTTGAGCTGTTTGCGCGTGACCCCGGCTTGCACCGTGATGCTGAGGTCTTCGGCGTTGATGCGCAACACCTGGTTCATCCGGCTGACGTCCAGGCTGATGCCGCCTTGAACTGCCAGCAAGTGACCTTCGAGCGAGGAGCCTACGCCAAAAGGGATGACCGGCACTTCGTACTGGTTGGCCAGGGCCAACGCCGCGCTGACCTCGGCCGTGCTCTGGGCAAACACCACGGCATCGGGCGGTGGCGCGGTATAGGGGGATTCGTCGCGCCCGTGTTGCTCGCGCACCACCAAGGCGGTCGAGCAGCGCTCGCCAAACTGCGCCTTGAGCGCGGCGATTAGGGCCGCCGGAGCCGAGCGTGGTTTGACTTCAGGGCGGATGTGGGCGAACTGGCCGGGTGCATTCATGGGCTGACTTTACAAAGATGGAGGCTAGGGAATAATAAGCGGTTTGCAAGCATACTCCCCTGTCTGCACTTAGATCCAAGGTTGTCCACATGGGAAATCGATTGACTCAAATAGCCACCCGCACCGGCGACAACGGCAGCACCGGCCTGGGTGACAACAGCCGCGTGTCCAAAAACAGTCCGAGAGTTCACGCCATGGGCGAGGTTGACGAGTTGAACTCACACATCGGCCTTTTGTTGTGCGAGACCCTGCCCGGGGACGTGCAGGAGCTGCTGGTGGAAATTCAGCACCAGTTGTTCAACCTCGGCGGTGAATTGTCGATACCCGGTTACGAACTGATCAAAGAGTCGGCGGTATTGGCGCTGGATAAGGCGCTGGCGCACTACAACGCCAACTTGCCGCGGCTGCAGGAGTTCATCCTGCCCGCCGGAACTCGCCCCGCCGCCCTGTCCCATGTCTGTCGCACCGTGGCTCGCCGCGCTGAACGCGCGGTGGTGGGTTTGGGGCTGGAGGAGAGCTTGCGCGAGACGCCGCGACATTATCTGAATCGCTTGAGCGATCTGTTGTTCGTTCTGGCGCGTGTCCTCAACCGCGCTGATGGCGGCGACGATGTGTACTGGAAGAGCGAGCGGCTGGCACGGTCCAAGGACTAAGCGCGGCGAACCGGAACTTCCGGCTCGCAAGCGACCCGACTCATTCCAGCTTCATTTCTCGAATAATCGGGCGGAATTGCTCCATTTGACGGCGCAGCATGGCGTCTTGCTCGGCCGGCGTTGAGCCGACGGCCTCGGCGCCCAGATCGGTCAAACGCTTGAACACATCGGGATGGCGCACTGCGGCCAGCGTTTCACTTTGGAGCCGGTCGATGATGTCGCGCGGGGTCTTGGCCGGGGCGAACAAACCGTTCCAGCCTTCAAGTTCCAGTCCGGCAAAACCCAGTTCACGCACAGTTGGCACGTCGGGCAAGCTGGCGATGCGCTTGGACGCCGTGGTGGCGATGGCGCGCAGGGAGCCAGCCTTGATTTCGGCCAACGAGGACGAGAGTTGATCGCCTCCGATTTGGATCCGACCGGACAACAGCTCTTGCTTCAGCGGCGCTGCACCTTTGAACGGAATGTGTTCCATTTCGACCTTGGCTTCGCGCTTGAAGGCTTCGCCCAGCACATGGACGGCCGAGCCCGGGCCGGTGGAGCCGTAGTTGTATTGCAGGCTCTTGTTGGCGCGCAGCTGCGCGCCCAACTCGCGCAAATCCTTGGCCGGTACGCTGGGGTTGGCCGTGAGCACGAAGGGCACGTAAACGGCGATCGAAATCCCGGCGAAATCGGTTTCCGCATTGAACGGCGAGCGGTTGGCCAGCGCCTGGGCGACGGAGGACAGGGGGAACGTGATGTTGTGCATCAAAATGGTGTAGCCGTCGGGCGCGGCCTTGGCTACCAGATCGGCACCGATGGCACCGCCGGCGCCGCCCTTGTTGTCCACCGTCACGGGTTGGCCCATGGACTCGCTCATGCGTTGCGCCACCAGGCGCGCCACGATGTCGGTGGTGCCACCGGCCGGGAACGGCACGATGATCTTGATCGGTTTGCTGGGGTAGGCCTGAGCCAAGGCTTGCTGGGCTGGGGCCAGTGCCAGCAGGACGCTGGCGGCCAGGCCCAGGCTGGCTGCGAATACTTTTTTGTGGGTCATCATGTCGTCCTTTTCAGTTGGGGACAGGGCTAAAGGGCTGTCCCGCAAGGTTGTTGGTTGGGTAGGGACAGATCGCCTGCCCAGATGTTGTGTCTTCGTCAAGCCCGACCCATCATAGCCCGGGCCTAAGCCAGGCAGGGATGGGGTAAGCCCTAGGGGGGTGGCTGCATCCCGGGACTCGGAGCGAGCCGGGTTCGTGCGATTATTGGGGTCATGGCATCACCTTTTGTTCCCCAAATCCGGCTCTACCAAAACTGGCTGAGGGAGCAGCGCGGCTTGCGCTTTGATTCTTATGATGCGCTATGGCGCTGGTCGGTCACCGATCTGGAGGCTTTTTGGCAAAGCATCTGGGATTATTTCGATCTGCAGTCGCCCACGCAGCACAGTCGGGTGCTGCCGCTCAACACCATGCCCGGCGCGCACTGGTTTGTCGGGGCCCAGTTCAATTACGCACAGCAGGCGCTGCGCCATGTGGACCAGGCCCACGCTGCGGGCTTTCCCGCCCTCGTTAGTCACAACGAGCAAAGCTTGGCCGCCGGTGCGTTGGCGCGCGAACTGAGCTGGCCCGCGCTGCGCCAGCAGGTCGCTGCCATGGCCTTGCATCTGCAGGCCCAGGGTCTGCAACCGGGGGACCGGGTGGCGGCCTACTTGCCCAATATCCCCGAGGCGATGGTGGCTTTTTTGGCCACGGTCAGTCTGGGTGGGGTCTGGAGTATTTGTGCGCCCGACATGGGGACGCAAGCGGTGCTCGACCGCTTCAGGCAGATCGAGCCCAAAATCTTGATCGCTTGCGATGGGGTGCGCTACGGCGGGCGTGATCTGGATCGCCGAGCCGTGCTGAGCGCGCTGTGCGATCAATTGCCCACGCTCGAGCATGTGGTGGTCCAGCAGAATCTGGGTCTGGGCTGCAGTGAGCTCAAGCTGAGCCGAAATTGGGTTTTTTTTGCCAACTGTATTGTTCAAAACGACGAGCAAACACGGGGCTTCGAGCCGCTGGCATTGCCGTTTGAGCACCCCTTGTGGATTGTTTATTCCAGCGGCACCACTGGCCCGCCCAAGCCTATCGTTCATGGTCACGGCGGCACGGTGGTGGCGGCACTGGCGCTGAAAACCCTGCACAACGACATTGGCTGTAGCTACCGACCCAACTCCTGGGGCGAGCGCTACCACTGGTACAGCACAACCGGCTGGGTGATGTGGAACGCGCAAATGAGCGGCCTACTCAACGGCACGACTTGTTGCATTTTTGATGGCAGTCCTGGCGGCAGCACGGTCGATGCCTCAGGCAAGAAACTGCCTGCGGACTGGAGCACTTTGTGGCGGTTTGGGGCCCAGGTGGGCGCCAGTTTTTTTGGTGCAGGCGCCGTTTTTTTTGCCAATTGCATGAAAGCCGGGATCGACCTGTCGCTTTGCGGCGATCTGAGCCGGGTCCGCGCCTTGGGCACCACCGGTTCACCCTTGAGCGAAGAGGCCCAGCGCTGGGGCAGCGAGCAGTTTGCCAGCCTCGGAACCCCTGATATCTGGTGGTGCAACATTTCCGGCGGCACTGATTTTGCCGGGGCTTTTATCGGCGGCAACCGCGAGCTACCGCAGATTCCAGGAGAAATGCAATGCCGTCTGCTGGGTTGTGCGGTTGAGGCCTGGAACGAACAGGGCGAGCCCGTGATTGACGCCGTGGGTGAGTTGGTCTGCAGCCAGCCCATGCCCTCGATGCCGCTGTATTTTTGGGGAGACAGCGGAAATAAACGCTACCTCGCCAGCTACTTTGACACGTACCCTGCGGGTCACGGTCGCCAAGCTGGAGGCGGCGACGCCAGCGCCGAGATGGGGGCGGTCTGGCGCCATGGCGACTGGCTCAAGATCAATCCGCAAGGCGGCTGCATCATTTATGGCCGCAGCGACGCCACCATCAACCGCCACGGACTGCGCATGGGAACCAGCGAACTCTACAGCGCGATTGAAGCCCTGCCCGAGGTGCTTGACTCGATGGTGGTCGATCTCGAATACCTGGGCCGCGACAGCTATATGCCGCTGTTCGTGGTGCTGCGCGAGGGCTTCACGCTCGATGCCGCGATGCAGGCCAAGCTCGCTAACGCCATCAAAACGGCGTTGTCGCCGCGCTTTGTTCCCAACGAGATATTCCAGGTCAGTGAAATTCCGCGCACCCTGACCGGCAAGAAGCAGGAGTTGCCGATCAAGAAGTTGCTGTTAGGCCAGAAGCTGGAGAAGGTGCTCAATCAGGATGCCATGGCGAACCCTGCCTGCCTGGACTGGTATGTCCAGTTTGCGGCGCAGCGCGCGGCCGCTGGCTGAGCGCTTACTCCATTTCAATTTTGGCGTCACGCACGATTTTGCGCAGCCGTGCCGTATCGCGCTCCATCCGGTCTTGAAATTCGGCGCCCGAGCTGGCGCGCGGGCTGCCGCCCAAGGCGATCAACTTTTGCCGCACCTCGGGCCGATCCAGTACGTTGCGTAAAGCCTGGTTCAGCCGATCTAGGATGGCTGTCGGTGTTCCGGCTGGCGCTGCAATACCCAGCCACGATTCAAACACCAGGCCCGGTAGCACATCGGCCACCGCCGGCACACCCGGCAAATTGCTGTTGCCCGCCGCTGCCGTGACGGCCAGGGCCCGTACCCGCTGGTCTTTGAGCAGGGCGGCCGTCAGGGTCATGGTGTCTATCATCACGTCGACCCGGCCCGCCAGCAGCTCGGTCATGGACCCGGTACCGCCCTTGAATGGCACATGAATCAGATTCACGCCGGCCTCGTTGGTTATCCACTCGCCGATCAGGTGCGGCGCAGTACCGACGCCCGACGTTGCGTAGCTGAATTTGCCGGGCTCTGCCTTGGCGCGCTTTAATAAATCGGGAAAAGACTGGATGGCCGAGCCC